>JAPUIR010000077.1 GCA_027296805.1 Chloroflexota bacterium
GTAGTGCCCGAGGAACGTACCTCCGAGCAGATGCACGTGCGCTCGCTCAACGATCCCGGTCTCCGGGCTGGGGAAGTTCGCCAAGAGTCGGAAGCCGTTCGGGCTGGAGGTCCAGCCGACGGAGGCGATGTCGTCACCGAATTCGTGGATGTCCTGCCAGAAGTCGTCCTGGGTCGTGTTTGCGGCGCCGTCAAGAGGGACGCCGAGGGCGGTAAGGGGAGCGCTGAAGCTCACGACGCCCTCCTCGCTGTAGTAGATGGCGTGTTCGGTGCGGAGGAGTTCGCTGCCATCCTGGAGGACGGCGTCGACGGTGGGCTGCGGCGGGTCGGTCTGGACTTCGAGGCCGGGCTCGGTGTGATCGAGGATATGGAGATGGCCATGCGGCTGACTCTGCATGCCGAAACCGCCAAAGTTGGAGAGGATGCGAAAGCCCTCGGGCGCGTACTTGCGGCCCTGTTCGACGGCGACCCGGCCGAGCCGTCCAAGGTGCGCCCAGACTTCGGACTGGGACTTGTGCTGTTTGGGGACGGCGAGGAGCATCAGGCGGGTCCAGCCGAGGACGTTGTCGAAGACGATGACCTCGTCGTCCTCGTAGCGCACGCTCGCGGGCTCGATGCCAGCCACGATGTCGCAGAACACGCAGTACTGATTCATGCTTGGGGCGCCTCGGGCGTGAACGGGCTCTGGAATGGGTCAAGTTGAATCTGAGCGTAGGCAGCGACTAGGCGAGGTTCAACGCTGAGATCAGACGGGAGATGGCTGATACCCTCCGGCGCAGCGCGAGTCGAGGAGCAATATGACCGACGTGCGGCCCTTTCGCGGTGTGCGGTTCGATCCTGAGGTTGTGGGGGACTGGGGAGCGGTACTGGGCCCGCCGTATGACATCATCACGCGCGCGCAGGCGGCGGCGCTGAAGCGGCGGCACCCCAATCAGATCGTGCACATTGAGTCGGCGGGGAACGAGGCCGAGGCGGTGCAGGCGGCTGCGCTGTTCGCCGAGTGGCGCGGCAGCGGCGTGCTGCTGCAGGACCCGAAGCCTGCGTATTACGTGGCGGAGCACACGTTCGAGCATGAGGGTCGGACGCGAACGCGGACGACGCTGTACGGGGCGGTACGACTCACGCCGTGGGACGAGGGCGAGGTGCTGCCGCATGAGTGGACCATGCCCGGTCCCAAGGAGGAGCGCACGCGCCTGCGCCGCACGGTGGGGGCGGATGTCTCGCCGCTGATGTCACTGGTGCCGGATGGCGACGGGCGGATCATGTCGATCCTCCAAGTGGCGGTACAGCGGCCGGCCGACGCGAGCGGGACCGACTACAACGGCGATCAGCACACCTTGTGGCTGATCGACGCCGCGGACGAGGTGGAGGCACTGCGCCAGGCGCTGGCAGCCAACACCGTCTACATGGCGGATGGACACCATCGCTACGAAGCGGCGCTGGAACATCGGGACGCATGGGCAGCGGGGGCTGGAGGTGATCGCAGCGGGGACGATCCTGAGAACTTCGTCCTGATGGGGCTGGTCATGGCGAACGACGAGGGTCTGGAACTCGGGGGCACGCACCGCGTGGTGCACGTGGCTCCAGCAGAGGGCGCGATGGAGCGATTGTCGGCGTCGTTCACGGTGCAGGATCTGGGCTCGCGTCGGACCGGCCTGGGCGCGGACTACTTGCTGAAGGCGATCAGCGCGATTCGAGACGACGGTCCGACGATCGGCGCGCTGGGCTTGAACGGCGACCGACTGCACGTGCTGCTCTCGGGCGTGGCGACGCGGGAGGCGATGCCGGCGTCGGCGCCGCTGTCGTGGTCGGGCTTGGATGCGGCGTTGCTGCAATACGTGGTCCTGGAGCCGGTCTTCGGGATCGACGCCGAGGCGCGTGAGGCGGGGGAGGCGGTGACGTACACGCATGACGCGGACGCGGCCTGGCAGACGGTGATCGACGGAAACGCGACCGTCGCGTTCTTTCTCAGCGCGCCCGGGGTCGATCAGATCGTAGCGGCGGCGGACGCGGGCGACCGCATGCCCCAGAAGAGCACGTATTTCACGCCCAAACTCCCGACGGGGCTGGTGCTGCACGCGTTCGACGACGGAGGCGACGGCTAGATCGTCGCCTGGAGGACCTTTTCGATCCCGTCCAGGGCGAGGAGCCCGTCGATTTCGGGCGGCGTGAGCGCGCGGTTGACGCTGAGCACCATGATGGCCTCGCCTTCTTCTTCGAGTTTGCCCACGTCCATGGCGCTGATGTTGACTTCTATCTCGCCCAGGGTGAGGCCGACGGCACCAACGCGGCCAGGCCGGTCCTCGTTGTGGAGGATGAGGATGTGGCCGTGCTCGTCTTCGTGTTCGGCGCGGGAGACATCGACGCGGAAGCCATCGATCTCCACGATGTGTGGCTGGCCGTGGACCAGGGTGCCGGAGACCAAGACGTCTCCGCTGGAGCTGGTGAGGCGCACCGTGATGAGGTTGGCGTAGGGGG
Organism: Chloroflexota bacterium; assembly: GCA_027296805.1. Classification (GTDB taxonomy): domain Bacteria; phylum Chloroflexota; class Dehalococcoidia; order Bin125; family Bin125; genus JAPUIR01. The sequence goes on from JAPUIR010000077.1 coordinate 2,478, forward strand.
CGGCGTCGGGGAGCTTCTGCTCGGTGACGGGCCAGCCGCGATGGGCGATGACGTTGTTGACCGAGACGAGGTTGACGGGCTCCTCGCTGATGGTGTCGAGCAATCCGGCAATGGTGGCGGCCTTGAGCGGGGTAACGTCATGGAGGGCGATCTCGCCGGAGTAGTCGATGGAGACGGCTTGGAACTGGCCTTCGGTGAGCTGGGTGACGAGGGTGCCGATCATGTGGGCGACCCCGAGATAGGGCCCGACGGCATCGAGCGACTCGGCGTCGATCAGGGGCGCATTGACGGCGGTCGTCGCGGGGGCGCCGGCGAGGACGCTGAGGACTTCGCGGGCGACATCGATGGCGACTCGCTCCTGCGCCTCCAGGGTGGAGGCGCCGAGATGAGGGGTGGCGACGACACGGGGGTGTTCGGCGAGGGGGTTGCCGACCGCGGGCTCCTGGCTGAAAACGTCGAGGGCGGCGCCGCCGACCTTGCCCGCCTCCAAGGCTTCGAGGAGGGCGGCTTCGTCGATCAGGCCACCGCGCGCCGTGTTGACCAAACGGACGCCGTCTCGCATGCGCTGGAATTCCTCGCGGCCGAGAAGCGGAGGCGCGCCCGGGCTGAGTGTGGTGTGCAGGGTGATGAAGTCCGCCGTGGCGAGGAGGTCGTCGAAGGACAGGAGGTCGACGCCGAGGTGGCGGGCATGCTCGTCGGGAACGAAGGGATCGTGCGCGACGACGTGCATCTCCATTGCGTTGAGGCGGCGCGCGACCGCGGATCCAACCTGGCCCAGGCCGATGATGCCGACGGTCTTGCCGCGCAATTCAACGCCGATAAAGTTTTGCCGCTCCCAGGCGCCGCCGCGCAGGCTCGCGTCGGCGGCGGGGACGTTGCGGGCAAGCGCGAGCAGGAGGGCGATCGCCAGCTCCGCGGCGGAGGTCGTGTTGCCGGTGGGAGCGTTGACGACCACGATGCCGCGTTCAGTGGCGGCGTCGACATCGATGTTGTCCACGCCCACCCCCGCACGCCCGATGACGCGAAGCTTCGTGCCCGCCGCGATCAGCGCGCGTGTGACTTGGGTCTCGCTGCGCACGATGAGGGCGTCGGCGTCGGCAATGTGCTTGAGCAGTTCGTCCGCAGCGAGGCCGGTCGCGACATCGATGTCCGCTCCTTCGGCGAGGAGGTCGAGGCCCTCCTGTGCGATGGGGTCCGCGATGAGGATGCGCGGGTTCATGTGGGCTCCCTCTTGGGCCTAGGCATGGTCCTCGGCCTGCGCCGGGGCGACGTAGCCGAGCTGGGCCAGGGCGTCACCCAAGGCGTCTAACGCGGCATCGATCTGGGCTTGGTCCACCCAGCCGAGGTGACCAATACGGAAGATCTTGCCGGTGAGCGCCGCTTGCCCGCCGGCGATGACGGTGTCGTACTCGGTGCGGAGCAGGCGGCTGAGGTCGGCGCCATCGATGCCGTCTGGCACGCGCACGGCGGTGACGGTGTTAGAGGCAAAGCGTGGGTCGGCGAAGAGGTCGAGGCCGAGTGCTTCGATGCGCCGCCGGCAGTGGGCGGCGATGCGCTGATGCCGGGCATAGGTCGCTTCGGTGCCTTCGCTCGCCATGTTGCGCAAGGCGAGGTCGAGGCCGTAGAAGACGGTGACCGCGGGGGTGAAGGGGGTTTGTCCTTTGGCGACGAACTCACGCGCCTTACCGAAGTCGAGGTAGAAGCGCGGCATGCGCGCGGTCTCATACGCGTCCCAGGCACGCGGGCCGACCACCGCCATGGCGAGGCCGGGCGGGACCTGCCAGCCTTTCTGGGAGCCGGTGACCAAGACATCGATGCCCCAGTTGTCGGGCTCCACGGGGATGCAACCCGCGCTGGAGACGGCGTTGACGAGGATGAGGAGGTCGGGCTTGGCTTCACGCGCGGCGGCGCAGATCTGCTGCAGGGGGTTGGTGACGCCGGTGGAGGTTTCGTTGTGGGTGAGGAGGAGGGCGCACGCTTCGGTGTCGCGAACGGCATCGGCGATCGTCGCGGGGTCTGCGGCGCTGCCCCATTCGAAGTCGAGCGGGGTGACGTTGGCGCCATAGGCTTCCGCGATCTGGCCAAAGCGGTCGCCAAAGGCGCCGATGCTGACCGCAAGCACGTTGTCGCCCGGGGAGAGAGTGTTGACGACGGCGGCCTCCATGACCCCGGAGCCGCTGCAGGTGAGGATGAGAATGTCGTTCTCGGTGGCGAGGAAAGGACGCAGGCCTTCCGTGACACGCTCCAGAATCGCGCCGAACTCGGGGCCGCGATGGTTCATCATCTGGCCGCTGAGGGAATCGAGCACATCGGGCGGGCAGGCCGTGGGGCCCGGGATCCGTAGGTTGACCAACGCGTCCTCCTGGGTGAGATGCATCGACTATACGGGCGCTTTTCTGGGCCGAGCAACTGAGAGCCCATGTTACGATCGCGCGCGTTGATGGTGCGCTATGCCCAATCCGTACCGTGGTTTACCTAGCGTCGATTCGCTGCTGCGACATGAGACGGTGTCGGCGCTGGCAGGCCAAGTTTCAGACGACCAACTGACCGCCTTTGTGCGAGCGGTGATCAATGGCGCGCGCGATCGGATCGGGTCCGGCGCGGTGGACGCACCCTCCGACGCCGAGGTGCTCGGGGCGGAGTTATTCGACGCCGACGCATTGGCGTCGGAGGTCGTGGCGCGGGTACGGCAGACGTCAACGCCGTCGCTGGTATCGGTGATCAACGCGAGCGGGGTGATCATTCACACGAACTTGGGGCGGGCGCCGCTGTCGGAGGCGACGATCGCGGCGATGGAGGCCGTCTCGCGGGGCTACACGAACCTGGAGTTCGATCTGGACGGCGGAGGACGCGGATCGCGGCTGGACCACTTGGACCGGATGATCCGAACGGTGGTGGGCTGTGAATCCGGCTTGGCAGTGAACAACAATGCGTCGGCGCTGCTGCTGGTGCTGAGCACCCTAGCGGAGGGCCGTGAGGTGATCATCAGTCGCGGGCAAGCGGTGGAGATCGGGGGCGGGTTCCGCATTCCCGACGTGATGCGGCAGTCGGGCGCGATTCTGGTGGAGGTGGGGACAACCAACCGGACCCGGGCGTCGGACTATGCGAACGCGGTGACGGAGCGAACGGCCGCGATCCTGCGCGTGCACACGAGCAACTTCAAGATCGTGGGGTTCACGGAGGAGGCGTCGCTAGGGGAGTTGCGGAACGTCGCGAACGAGCACGGCGTACTGCTGCTGGACGACTTGGGGAGCGGCTGTCTGCTCGACACCGCAAAGTACGGACTGGCGCCGGAGCCGACGGCGCAGGAGTCGCTGGCGGCCGGCGTCGATCTGATGATGTTCTCGGGCGACAAATTGCTGGGTGGCCCGCAAGCGGGGATCGTGGCTGGGCGTCGAGACTTGATCGAGACGCTCAAGCGTCACCCGCTGGCGCGTGCGCTGCGCAACGACAAGGCGACGATCGCGGGGATTACGGCGACGCTGCGGCACTACTTCCTGGGAGAGGCGGAGTCGGCCGTGCCGGTCTGGCGGATGATCGCGACGCCGGCGGCGACGATCGAAGCGCGGGCGCAGGCGTGGCGGAAGGCGCTGGGTGTTGGTGCGGTGCAGGAGTCGCGCTCGATGGTGGGGGGCGGATCGCTGCCTGGAGAGAGCCTGCCAACGTCGGTGCTGGCGTTGAGCGAGGCGGACTTCCCAGCGTCGGGGAGCGCGACGTCGGTGGCGGCGGCGCTGCGGATGGGAGAGCCGTCGGTCGTGGGACGGGTGGAGAAGGACAAGGTGTTACTCGATCCGCGCACGGTGGCGGAAAGCGAAGATGCGTCGCTGATCGACGCGGTGAGACGAGCCCTGGGTCGGTAGTACGCAGGGCACGATTCAATTGGCATCGCTGCGTACGCCCGGCCTCGCTGCGTACAATGCGGGCGAAGCGAGGGAGTCGATGCCTGCTGTGTTCGCCTGTGTAACGCCGCACCCGCCGGTGATCGTGCCCGCCGTCGGGCGGGGCCGGGAGCGCGACGTGCAAGACACGCTGGACGCGTTCGCGCAGCTTCGCGCTCGCTTGGCGGAGGCCGAGCCGGACGTTCTGCTCTTCATCTGTCCGCATGGCGTGGTGACCCGGGATCGGTTCCATGTTCTGCGCGGGCGGCTGGTGGGCAACCTGGGACGGTTCGGAGCGCGGGAGGTGGCGTTCAACCGCGCGGCCGACGAGCCTCTGATCGACGCGATCCTGCAAGAGGCGGAGGCGCGTGGGATCCGGCTGGACGCGGTCGAGGAGTGGGAAGCGAACGACCACTCGGCTTGGGTGCCACTGCATTACTTGGAGCCGGCCGCGCCGAGCGCGACGGTGGTGATGCTGTCGATCTCGTTCGGGTCGGCGGAGGACCACTACGCGCTGGGCCGGGTGGTGGCGGAGGTG
>JAPUIR010000078.1 GCA_027296805.1 Chloroflexota bacterium
GGACGCGGCGATGGCGCACATCGCGGAGCACTGGTCGGGGCACTCAGAGGCGATTCTGACCCAGGACTACGCGAACGCGGAGCGGTTCCTGAACGAGGTGGACGCGGCGGCGGTGTTCGTGAACACGTCGACGCAGTTCAACGACGGAGGCGAGTTTGGGCTGGGCGCGGAGGTGGGGATCAGTACGAGCAAGATGCACGCGCGCGGTCCGATGGGGCTGCGGGAGCTCACGTCGTACAAGTGGGTGGTGCGGGGCAGCGGCCAGATCCGGCCGTAGTTTTAGACAGGGGGGTTGCACCCCCCTGAGACCCCCCACACGATCGATACACGAGGGCTGGCGTTGTCGAAGACATGCGTGGCGCGCGGGCGCGCGGCGGATCGGCCGGCGGGGCTGGAGAATCGCTACGGAAGCGATGTTGCGGTGGGCCCCACCCCGAACGAAAAAGTCCCGGGGATCCGCGAGGCCCCGGCACAATCGATACACGAGGGCTGGCGCTGTTGAAGAGATGCGTGGCGCGGCGGCGCGCGGCGGATCGGGTGGCGGGGCTGGGGAATCGCTACGGAAGCGATGTGGCGGTGGGCCCCACCCCCAAGGAAAGAAGTCCCCGGAGGTTCCCCCGAGGCCCCGGCACGATCGATGCACGGAGGGCCAGTGTCGAAGGTATTCGTGGCGCGAGGGCTCGGGGTGGATCGGGTGGCGGGGGTGGGCGGGCCCACGGAAGCGAGGTTGGTTCCGAACCGGGGGATTCCGCTACTCTCTTTGGGGTCCCCCAAGCGGGGTAAGGCGGTTGAGATGTTCCACTACGAGCGCGAGAGTCGGACCGCGAACTCCGAGGTCTATGTGATCGAGAACGAGGCGGGCTCGACGGCGCGAGCGGATCTGCACTACGCGTCGACGATTGTGTACGGGACGGTGTGTGTGCCGGGGGAGTGGTCGGAGGACGATATTCAGGACGTCATCGCGGATCTCGACGAACGGATCGTGCGCAGCGCGAGCCCGTTCCGGGAGGATTTCGTGGTCACCGTGTGGGCAGGCGGGGAGGCGGGCGTCTACTCCGACGAGGAGTCGGTGGGGGACCTGACGGAGGCGGCCTCGCTAGCGACGTAGACTAATTGCAGCGCCGCCCCGAGGTAGACAGCGCGTGGCACAGAGGAGCGAGCATGGTTCCCGCGGCAGAGGAGTCCGAGGCGGTCGCGCAAGACCCGTCAGAGGACGGGGAGGAAGAGGAGGGCGCGTTACAGGACGCGCTGGACTTCCTCTTCAAGGGGCGCGTGGAGGAGGTGATCCCGCCGGAGGAGCTCGGCGAATTCCACGACTTCATCCGAGAAGAGGCGTTGCGACGGCGGCGCTTCGCGGTGTCGTTCCGGCTCGACTGCGGCTGCCTGGCGTGGATTGGCTACTCGCTGTCGAACATCGTCACGCACGACGAGGGGATGGAGTTCAAGGCGAACCCACTGCAGACGTACATTCCCGACCACGAGGCCGAGGTGGAGCATCCGGAAGGGCCGACGGAGGATCCGCCGAACGAGTTTGACGATTGGCCGATCTGGCCGTTCGAGATCTACCAGGACGAGCTGGACGCGGAGATGAAGGATGAAGGCGCGGACGAGTACGACGAGGAGTCCGGCCTGGACGACACGCTGGACGAGCTGGCGGAGGAGTTCGATGAGGCGGACGACCTGGCGGGGATCCGCCAGGTGGCGGCCATGAACGATCCCGACGCAATCAGCGACGAGTAGCGTGACGCGGTATCAGGCGGTGCTGTTCGATCTGGACGGCACGCTCGTCAGCGAAGTGGACGGGGTCGAGCGAGCGACGGATTTGGTCGCGGCGGCGCTGCGGGAGCGCGGGCACGAGGTGGACGGCGGGGCGTTGAACGCGGCCCGGGCAGAGGTGGTGCGATCCGCGATGGCGGACAACCGCGGGACCTGGCCCGAATGGCTAACGCGGGTGGAGTGGATGCGGCGGACGTTCCGGCAGGTGAGCGCGCCGGAGGATCTCGCGCCGGAGCTGGCGGCGGTGTATCTGGCCGGGAGGCTGGATGGCCTGGCGCTGATCGACCATGCGGTGGAGTTGGTGGAGGCGGTACAGCGGGAGGCGCCGTCGATGGGGCTGATCACGAACGGAGACGGTCGCGAGCAGCGGGCGAAGCTCGCGCGAGTGGGGCTGGATCGCTTCTTCCCCAACCCGCTGATCTCGGCGGAGCTGGGGACGCAGAAACCGAAGCCGGCCATCTTCGAGCAGGCGCTGGCGGCGGTGGGGGCGAAGGCCGGGGAAACGGTCTACATCGGCAACTCGTATGGGAACGATGTGGAGGGCGCGGCGGGGGTGGGGATGGATACGGTCTGGTTGGATCAGGCAGGCAGCGGGTCGCCGGCAGGGGCCGCGGTGGAGCCGACCTGCACGGCGTCGACGTTGCGCGAGGTACGTGCCTTCCTGGGGGTCTGAGTCTGGTCGCCGAGCGGGGTTGGTGAGACGGGCTACTTGCGTTCGAGGACGCGTCGAACCGCTTGTTCGACACCGGCGGCGTTGAGGCCGTGGCGGTCGAGGAGTTGTCTCCAGGTCCCGGATTCGCCGAAGCAGTCCTGGACGCCGACCATTTCGATCGGCGTGGGGGCATTGCGAGCGAGCGTGCTGGCGACCGCCGCGCCCAGGCCACCGATCACGGAGTGCTCCTCCGCCGTGACGATGGCGCCGGTCTCGCGCGCGGCGGCGAGGACGGCCTCTTCGTCGAGGGGTTTGACGGTGGCCATATTGAGCACGCGCACGCCAACACCGGCATCGGCGAGGCTCTGGGCGGCTTCGAGGGCGGCGTGGACCAGGAGTCCGCAGGCGATGACGGTGACGTCGCCGCCTTCGTGGAGGAGATCTGCTCTGCCGAGCTGGAAGTCGTAGTCGTCGTCGTAGATGACGGGCAGTTTGGGCCGTCCGACGCGGAGGTAGAAGGGGCCGTCAGTGGTGCCGGCGGTCCAGATGGCCTTCTCGGACTCGACGACGTCGGCGGGAACGACGACGGTGAAACCGGGCAGGACCGTCATCAACGCGAGGTCCTCGATCGCCTGAGCGGAGGCGCCGTCTTCGCCCACGCTCACGCCGCCGTGGCTGGCCAGTAGCTTCACGTTGAGGCGGGCCTGGGCGATGGCGATCCGGATCTGGTCGTAGCAGTGGCCGGGCATGAAGACGGCGAACGAGGAGCAGAAAGGCGTCTTGCCCGCGGCGGCGAGACCGGCGGCGATACCGATCATGTTGGCCTCGGCGGCGCCGAGGGTGTACCAGCGCTGGGGGAACTCGGCGGCGAGCTTGATGCTGCCGGTGGAGGCGGAGAGGTCGGCGTCCAGGGCGACGATGTCGTGGCCGGCCTGGGCGAGCTTGATCAGGGTGGGCCCGTAGGCCTCGCGCGTGGCGGCGTCGGGGCGAGCGGGGGCGGCGGTCATTCGCCGATCTCCTCAAGCGCCTGGGCGAGTTGATCGTCGCTGGGGGCTTTGCCGTGCCAGCCGCCGGTGCCTTCCATGAAGGAGACGCCTTTGCCCTTCTGGGTCTGGGCGATGATCACCTGCGGGCGTCCGCTGACGGATTTCGCCTCTTCGTAGGCCTCGATCAGGGCGGCGGTGTCGTGGCCGTCGTCGACTTCGATCACGTGCCAGCCGAAGGCGCGCCACTTATCGGGCAGGGGGTTGAGGTTCATGACCTCGTCGCCGGGGATGTCGTCGTTCTGGTAGCCGTTGCGGTCGACGATGGCGGTGATGGCATCGAAGTGGAAGTGCGCGGCGCTCATGGCAGCTTCCCAGTTCTGCCCTTCGTTGAGTTCGCCGTCGCCGAGGAGGCAGTAGACGCGGCTGTCGCGCCCGTCGAGGCGATGGGCGAGGGCGAGGCCGTTGCTGAAGGAGAGGCCGAGGCCGAGGGCGCCGCCGCTCATCTCGACGCCGACGGGCTTGCCGCGCACGACGTGGCCTTGGAGCTGGGTGCCGAGCTGGCGAAAGGTCTTGAGGGCGTCGACGCCGAAGTAGCCGGCCTCGGCGAGGATGGCGTAGACGACGGGGGTGGCGTGGCCCTTGCTCATGATCAAGCGGTCGCGGTCGGGCCAGTTGGGGCGCTCCGGGTCGTGGCGAAGGATGCCGCCGAAATAGAGAGCCGTGAGGATCTCGACGCTGGAGAGGGATCCGCCGGGGTGGCCAGACTTGGCGGCGTGCGTCATTTCCAGGATGTGCCTGCGTACGCGCTTGGTCAGCGGAAGCAGGTCCGGTGTTGACGCAACGGTCATCCGTGTTTCCTCATTGGTCACGGGTGGGCGTGCCCCGTGGGCCTCTTCGCATGCTACCGGGGCGGTCCCGGAGGGCAACCGTCGTTTTGTCGACTACGGGGCGGGGTCTGCCTATGGTCGCGCGGAGGGGCGGGCAGAAGCGATGAACGACGCGGATGGCGCCCGGACCGTCGAGGCCAGCGCGCGGCTCTTTATCGCGGTGACGCCCCCGCCGGATGTGCTGGAGGCGCTTGGCCGCGCACGGCGGGAGCTGGAGGGACGCGGGTTGCCTCGGCTGCGTTGGGTCGCGCCGGAGCGGCTGCATCTGACGTTGAAGTTCTTGGGGCAGACACCGCCAGATCGGATCGACGATGTGGCGGCGGCGATGGAGGAGGCGGCGGCCGCGCTCGCGCCGATCGAACTGCGCCTGGCGGAGTGGGGCACCTTCGGTGGTCGCGGAGGGCGAGCGCCGCGGGTGCTGTGGGTGGGGCTGTCGGGCGAGGTGGAGGCGCTGGTGGGATGTGCGGAGGCGGTCGACGCGGCGCTCTCGGCGCGCGGATTCGAGCCGGAGCCGCGGCCCTTCCGGCCCCACCTGACCCTGGCGCGGGTACCAGACCGGGCAAGCGCGGAGGATCGCGCGGCCGTGGCACGGACAGTCGCCGAAGCGCCGGAGCCCACCACTCCGGCGTTCCGGGTAACGGCGCTGGATCTGGTCCGGAGCCATTTAGGCGGCGGGCCGGCGCGCTACGAGGCGCTTCGGCGGGCGCCGCTGGGCCCCTCGTGAAGGAGGATGAAGAGGCGAGTTTGCTGGCATAAGCGATCCGAGGACGGTGCAAGGGCGGGCGTATGATGCGGCCAAGGTCGGCGCGAACTCCTGACGCTCGCTTCCAGGCCGCGGCGTCTAGGTGGAGGACTGTCGCATGCGGAGCAGCTTGATCGGCAAGATCGAGAAGAGCCGGATCTACGCCGCGGAGCACGAGCGGATTCGGATCAGCGCATTCGCGTGCGAGGTGCGGGGTGACAACAGTTCGCACTCGGTCTGTCTGGACGGCGAGGAGTTGCGCTGCGACTGTCTGTTCTTCGGTGACCATGGCATCTGCAGCCACACGATGGCGATGCAGCGAGTGATGCACGACATGCTGCCGGAGAAGCTGCAGCCCTCGCATCCGGTGGCCTAGAGCCTCGGCGGTCTCGAGACAGGCCGTTCGCTGGTACTGGTCTCTGCCTTGCGCCGCAAGACGCTATCGATAGCGCCGCAAGACGAGACAGGCGTTCTGTCCGCCGAAGCCGAATGAGTTTTTGAGGACGACATCGACGTCGGCTTCGCGCGCCTCGTTGGGGACGTAGTCGAGGTCGCAGTCCGGGTCGGGGGTGTGGAGGTTGATGGTGGGGTGAATCACGCCGGTCTCGATGGTGCGAACGGCGGCGATCGATTCGATGGCGCCGCCGCCGCCGAAGGCGTGTCCAATCATGGACTTGGTGGAGGAGATGGCGGTGCTGTAGGCGGCCTCGCCCAAGACGGATTTGATGACGCGGGTCTCGGCGGCGTCGTTGAGGGGGGTGGAGGTGCCGTGGGCGTTGATGTAGTCCACCTCGCCGGGGCTGACGCCCGCGTCTTCAAGGGCCCAGCGCACGGCGCGAGCAGGCCCGTCGCCGCTCTCATCGGGCATGACGAGGTGGAAGGCGTCGGCGCTGGAACCGAAGCCGGCCAGCTCGGCGCGGATGGGGGCGCCGCGGGCTTTGGCGTGTTCCTCGCTCTCAATGATGAGCATGCCCGCGCCTTCGGAGGGGACGAAGCCATCGCGCTCCGCGTCGAAGGGGCGGCTGGCTTTGGTGGGTTCGTCGGAGCGGTTGGTGAGGGCGCGCATGACGGCGAAGCCACCGAGCCCGAGAGCGGAGAAGCCCGACTCGGTGCCGCCGGCGACGACCATTTCGGCGCGACCGGCACGGATGATGTCGGCGGCTTCACCAATGGCCTGGGTGCCGGCGGCGCAGGCGGTGACGACGGTGGTGTTGTAGCCACCGAAGCCGAAGCGCATGGCAACATTGGCGGCGGCCATGTTGGGCAGGATCTTGGGCAGGAAGGTGGGTGGCATGCGCATGCCGCCCCGATCGAAGAGGGTGCGGCAGGTCTCTTCGATGTCCGGGAAGCCGCCATTGCCGTTGCCGATGATGACGCCGACGCGCGAGCGGTCGAGGACGTCGAGGTCGAGGGCGGCGTGGGAGATGGCCTCCTGTGCGGCGACGAGGGCGAGCTGGGAGAAGCGCGACGTGCGGCGGACGGTTTTGCGGTCGAGGTGGTCGGCGGGGTCGAAGTCGGTCGCTTCGCCGCCGATGGTGCAGGAGAAGTCGGAGGCGTCGAAGCAGACGATGGGGGCGATGCCGCTCTCACCCTTGACGACGCGATCCCAGAAGACATCGACGCCGACGCCGAGGGGGGTGACGGCGCCGAGCCCAGTGATGACCACCCTCGTGCGTTCAGCCATGCCACCTCCCGGCCGCGGTGCGGCCTGCGTCTGTCTCAGCGATCCGCGCGCGCGGAGGTGGGCTCGCCGCCGGCTTCGCGCTCGATGTGGGCGCGGGCTTCGGCGGCCGTGAAGAGCGATCCGAGGACACAGACGAGGTCATTGGGACCGGCGATCTCTCCGGCGGTGCGCAGAGCGGCTTCGAGCTTGGCTTCGATTCGCAGGTCGCCGTCCCACTCTTCAAAGGCGGCGGCCGTCTCCTGCGTGGTGCGCGCGCGAGGGTGATCGGGCTGGGTGACGACGATGGCTTTGGCGGCTGCTTGCAGCTGCTGAGCCATGGATGAGAGGTCTTTGCCGCCCAGTACGCCGAAGACGGTGACGAGTTGCTCGTAGTCGAAGTAGAGCGGGAGGGCCTCGAGGACGCGCTCGACCGATTCCGCGTTGTGGGCGCAATCGACGACCAGCCACGGCTCCCGGCCCAGGACCTCAAGGCGAGCGGGCCAGCGCACGGTGGCGAGCCCGTTGTGGATCGCGGTGCTGCTGATCGCGACGCCCTGCTCACGCAAGGCATCGACGACGGCGACCGCGGTAACGGCGTTTTCGATCTGGTGCAGGCCCAAGAGCGGGGTGAGGAAGAGGCTGGGGTCGGCGGCGTTGCCGGCCTCGTCGACGCGGGTGAGGCGGAACCATTGGCTCAAGCTGCGTCCATCGTCGCGCGAGAGCCACTCACGCCCGGCGGACTCCCAGCGGTAGCGCTGCGCGACTTCGATCAGTGGAACGGGGACGTCGGCGGCGTGCTCGCGGACGGTGGTGGCGGAGGCGTCGGAGCGCTGGGGCCCGAGTATGGCGACAGCCGCGCCAGCGGTGATGATGCCGGCCTTCTCCGCGGCGATCTTCTCGATGGAGTCGCCGAGGATTTCGGTGTGCTCGCGGGAGAGCGCCGTGATGACTGAGACGGCTTTCTCGCCGAAGACGTTGGTGGTGTCGAGGCGGCCGCCGAGGCCGACCTCGACGATCTGAATGTCGACGTTGTGGTCGCGGAAAGCGACGAAGGCCATCGCGGTGAGGATCTCGAAGGTGCTGAGGCGGCCCGGCGTTTCTTCGAGCTCGGCCTCGATGACGGGGCGGAGCTGTTCCACCAGGGTCGCGAAGGCCGGCTCCGAGATGGGCTCGCCGTTGAGGCGGATGCGCTCATTCTTGCCGTGCAGATCGGGGCTGGTATAGAGCCCGGTACTGAGCCCGGCGGCGCGGGAGATCGATTCGATCATGGCCGCCGTGGAGCCTTTGCCCTTGGAGCCGGCGACGTGGACGGTGGTGCGGCCGTCCTGCGGACGGTCGAGGCGGGCGAGGAGGGAGGTGATGCGGGTGAGCGCGAACTGCTCCGCTTCGCGGCGCACGTTGGAGGATCGCTCAAAGTCGGCGAAGGAGAGGAGGTAGTCGACGGCGGAGGCATAGTCGGTGATCGGTGCCATGAGTCGTCCTCCCGTCCGGGTTCCACCAGCGCGGTCGATCGGCTCCATGGTACGGGGGCGGCGACGCAGCCGCAGCCCACTACGAAACCGGTGGAGAGCTGGATACAAAATAGCCGCCGATCGCTTGATCGGGGAGGCGGTTGGGTGCAGTCTCCATCGAACAGCGCCTTGGAGGCGCGGCAAAGGAGCGGGCCATGGCCGATCGACCCCCCACGCTATCGAGGTTCCTGGCGGAGCGGCTGGCGGCCGACGCGAATTCGGAGGGCTTGGCGGACGTGATTGACGCGATCGCGCGGGGCGCGCGGATCGTGGAGGCGGGCACACGACAAGCCGCGCTGGGCGGGATGCTGGGCTACACGGACGAGATCAACGTGCAAGGCGAGATCGTGGCGCGGCTGGACACGCTGGGGACCACCACGTTCGTGGACGTGCTGCGGGAGAGCGGGCGGGTGGGAGCGCTGGCCTGCGAGGAGTTGGAGGAGATGGTGCACATCTCCGACGACGCGTCGCATCGCTACCTGGCGGTGTTCGACCCGGTGGATGGGTCGTCGAACATCGATGTGGCGGTAACGATCGGGTCGATCTTCGGGATCTACCGGCGCAGGGATGACTCGCCGATCACGGCGGAGACGCTGCTGCGGCCGGGCCGGGAACAGGTAGCGGCGGTCTATGCGATCTACGGATCGAGCACGGTGTTGGTGCTGGCGCTGCCGGGAGAGGTGCACGGGTTCACGTTGGATCCGGAGTCGGCTGATTTCCTGCTGACGCATGAGGGGATCCGGATCCCGGAGTCGGTCTCGTGCTACAGCGTGAACGAGGGCAACGCGGACCGTTGGGAACCGGGGGTGGCAAGGGCGGTGTCGATGTTGCGGGAGCGCTACAGCCTGCGTTATGTGGGTTCGTTGGTGGCCGATTTTCACCGGGACCTGCTGAAGGGCGGGATCTTTCTCTACCCGGGGGACGTCAAAAACCCCAAGGGCAAACTGCGGCTGTCATACGAGGCGAATCCGTTGTCGTACGTGGCGGAGCAGGCGGGGGGCGCGGGGAGCACGGGGGAGAGTCGGATCATGGACGTGATGCCGGAGGCGCTGCATCAGCGCACGCCGCTCGTGATCGGGAACGCGGACGTGGTGGCCGAAGTGGAAGCGATCATCGCGGACTAAGCTCGCCGCGGACTGGCCGGGGCGTGCTGCGGAACGTCCCCAACGGGACGGGTTTCGGACAGGGAGCCAGGGAGTACCATCCAGGCAGCCAGGGCTTGCTATCCAAGTAGCCAGGGCCAGGGTCCGCTTTTCGACTGGGTAGCGGCCGGCCCGGCGGTAGCGCGCGAGAGGACGCGAGATGAACCTGCAACAACTCGAAACGGTCGCACAGGCGATGGTCACGCCCGGGAAGGGCATCCTGGCCGCCGATGAAAGCTCGGGCACGATCAAACGGCGCCTGCAGAGCATTGGGG
>JAPUIR010000079.1 GCA_027296805.1 Chloroflexota bacterium
GAGTTTCCGTCGCCGCCGATGGTGGAACGGTCGTTGCTGGAGTTGCCGCTGTCGGCGGTGGAGGCGAACCCGGATCAGCCGCGCCAGTTCCTGGACCCGAAGGGGCTGGAGGAGCTGGCGGCGAGCATCCGCGAAAACGGCGTTTTGCAGCCGATCCTGGTGCGCCGCACGGAGCCTGGCCAATACACGCTGGTGGCCGGTGAGCGCCGTTGGCGCGCCGCGCAGATGGCCGGGCTCGACACCGTGCCCGCGATCGTGGATAACACGGTCGACACGGATGCCCTGATCTTGGCTCTGGTGGAGAACATTCAGCGTCAGGATCTGACTCCGCTGGAAGAGGCCCATGCCTACCAGCGGCTTGTGGAATCGGGGCTGACGCAGGAACAGATCGCGAAGGATGTCGGCAAGAGCCGGAGCGCGGTGTCGAACGCTCTGCGGCTGCTGCAGTTACCCACCCCGGTGCGGATGAGTCTGGCGGGCGGCGAGATCACGGAAGGCCACGCCCGGGCGATTCTGGGCGCGCCCAGCGAGGCGCAGCAGATCCGGCTCTGGGAGCGCGTCCGGGAACGCAATCTGACGGTGCGCCAGACGGAGACCGCGGCGAAACAGCTGCGCGTGCTGGGAGCAGGGGCGGCCAGCGAGCCGCAGGTGCAGCCGGGCGACCTGTTGGCCATGGAACGGCTGCGGGCAGCACTCTCGACGAAGGTGATGATCGAGCGGCGACGCAAGGGCGGCCGCATCGTAATTCAGTGGTACGACGACGAGATGCTTGAGGCGATCGTGAACACGATCACCGCCGACCAAGGCCGGGCACAACCCGTCGCGGCGCCGGAGTCTATCGATATCTAGGTGGGCGATATCTAAGCGGGCGATATCTCGGGGACGGTCCCGACGCGTCTAGCCCGTTGCCGGTGGCCCGTCAGAGTTACCGCCGCCCGAGCTATCACCGTTCGAGGCAGGGCTGTCCGCGGGGCCGTCCGATCGACGACGGCGCCGTCGGCGGCGGCGGCGTGGCTGGCCATCGGCCGGCTGGCCGTCATCACCGCTGCTGTCGGTGGCGCTCCCCGCGGAAGGCTCGGGGCGAGGCCGGCGCCCGGCTGGGGCTGAGCGCCCAGCGGGAGCCGTTTTCTCGGCTGGGGCCGTGCCCTCGGCGCGTGGTTCGCCAGCACCGTCGGTCTCTGTACGCGGACCGCGACGCCGCCGGCGCCGCCGGCGGGGTCGACTCGGCTCCGCCTGGTCAGCTTCCGTCTCTTCCTCGGGGGGCGCCTCGCTGCTGCGTCGGAGACTGGCAGGCGGTTGCTGGCGTTCCTGGCGCTCCACCACGAGTGCTTGGTTCGGGGCCTCCTCGATGCGTACGGCGAGACCGATCTCGGAGGCAGGCACTTGGATGCGGTCGCGCGAACCCTCGACCTGGATCGTGATCTGCTCGGCCAACGGATTGACCTGCACGACGCGGCCCATGCCGGCCGGTGTCGACACCGTCTTGCCGACCTTGGGCAACTGGCCGCGCATCTCGCGGTAGACATCAAACTCGAAGGTGAGGCAGCAAAGGAGGCGGCCGCAGACGCCGGAGATCTTGTCGGGGTTGAGCGGGAGATCTTGCTCCTTGGCCATGCGAATACCGACCTTGGGGAATTCAGTCATCCAGGAGGAACAGCAGAGGCGCAGACCACAGATGTCGTAGCCGTCCACGATTTTCGCGCGGTCGCGCGGGCCGGCGTGCTGCATATGGATACGCAAGCCGGACTCGTCTTCCAGGCCGCGCACCAGGTCGCGGAAGTTGGTGTGGCTGTCGGCCTGGAAATGGCCGGTCGCTTCGGTGCCCTCCAGGTTGATCGAGAAACCAGCCAAGTACATGTCGAGGTCAAGGTCCTTGAGCAGGGTTCGTCCCTGCTGGAGTAGCTCGAGGGCGTGACTCTGCATTTGCAGGGCTTGGTCGCGGTCGTCGCCAGTGGCGAGGCGCACGATCGGCCGGACGTCGGGCGGGATCTCGCCGTCTCCGTCGGGGACGCTGACAATGTGGCCCATCTCTTGGCCGCGGGGCGTCTCCACCACCACGTACTCGCCGATGAAGACCGGCTCCTCTGGGAGCGCATAGTGGTAGATCCGAGAAGCATCGCGCATGCGCACGCCGATTACCTGGGTCGCCATCTCAGGGCCTCGCTTCCGCGCGCGGCTTCGCGCGCCGGGTTGGAATCTGGGTGAAGAGGACGTCGAGCGCCAGCCGGGGGCTGGCTCCGTGGCGCAGCGTCTGCGCGGTGCTTTGCAAAGCGAGCAGGAACCGGACGAGGTCGGCAGGCCGATACTCGCGCGCCGACTCGCGCAACTCGTCGATCTGCTGGCGATGCGTGATCGCGGCTTCGGAGCCCAGCGCGATCAGCAACAGATCGCGCCACCAAGCGGACCAGTGCTCCAGCGCGATCAGGGCGTTGGCCGAGTCGCCTCCGCGGCCCGCCAAGCCCTCGGCGAACTTGAACCGCTCCGAACGGCCCTGCTCGCTGAGGCGGCGAATCTCTTCGATCTGGCCACGGCGCAGCGCGAAGACGTCATCCTCGGCCAGCGCCTCGACGGCGGCGCCCACTCGGCCGCGCGACAGGCGCGCCAGCGCGAGGGCCTGCTCGGCCTCAAGTTCCCGATCCTCCACGAGCCAGCGGGTGAGGGATTCGAGCGACAGCGGCGGCACAGAGAGTTCGCTGCAGCGGGAGCGGATCGTGTCCGAAAGCAGCGCCGGGCGAGCGCTGACCAAAACGAAGGTGACAAAGGGGGCCGGTTCCTCCAGCGTCTTGAGGAAAGCGTCGGCGGCGTCATGGGTCATCTTGTCCGCCGGATCGACGATGAAGACGCGATGTGTGCCCTCGTAGGGATGGATGGCGGCAAGCATCTCCAGACGTCGGATCTGGCCGATGGTGATCACGACGCTGCGGCTGTTCTCGCTGCTGGCGTCGAGCGTGAGGCCACCGGGCGCAACGACCTCAACATCGGCGTGGTTGGCGGCCCGAATGCGGCGGCACTGGCTGCAATCGCTCTCTTGGTGATTGAGCACGCAAGCCAACTCGCGGGCCAGGCGAGCCTTGCCCACGGATCGCGGGCCCGAGAGGAGCAGCGCATGGGGCAGCCGCCCCTCGGCCAACATACTTTTCAAGGTGGCAAGCGCGGTGTCCGCGCCGACCAGATCCCACGGCGCGCAGCCATCGGAGGGAGCGGTCATGACGACCCCTCCGGCAGGACGTCGAGCGCGAGGAGATCGTCGTAGGTCTGGCGACGGCGGGTGAGGCGGGCGACGCCGTCCTGCACGAAAACCACTGCGGGACGCTGGGCGAGGTTGTAGTTGCTCTCCATCGCGAGGTTGTAGGCGCCGCTGCTGGGGATGGCAACGAGGTCGCCGGGCTGGGTACGGGGGAGCGCCACGTCCTTGACCAAGACGTCACCGCTTTCGCAAAAGCGGCCGGCCAACGTCACGGTCTCTTCCGCCGCGTCGTGGACCCGATTGGCGAGCAGCGCCGTATAGGCAGAGCCGTACATGGCGGGGCGGATGTTATCGGCCATGCCGCCATCGAGCGCGACGTAGGTACGCAGGCCCGGAATCTCTTTGCGGCTGCCCACTCGATAGAGAGCGACGCCCGCGCGAGCGACGATCGAGCGGCCGGGCTCGATGTGCACCTCCGGCAAAGGCAGGCCGTGACGCTCGCAGGCGGCGTGCAGGGCGTTGGCAACGGTCTCGGCGTAGGTGGCGATGCTGGGCGGCAGGCCGTCCGGCGTGTAGCCCACGGCGAAACCGCCACCAGGGCTGAACTCGCGCCAGGTGTAATCGTGACGGTCGCGCATGTCCGCCGCGAAGCGCGTCATCACATCGATGCCGTCCACGTAGGGCTCAGTTTTGTAGATCGGCGAACCGAGATGGATGTGGAAGCCCGTGAGGTCCAGCGCGTCGGCGGCCAACATGCGCTCCACGGCTCGCTCCGCGTCGCCGCTGTCGAGCGGGAAGCCGAATTTGCTGTCGCGCAAGCCAGTCGTGGTTTTGACGTGAGTCTCGGCATCGACGCCGGGAGTGACGCGAAGCATGACGGACGGCTTCCCGCCGCGTTGCGCGACCAGGCGTTCGAGCAAGTCGAGTTCGTGATCGTTGTCGATCATGATGCGGCCCAAGCCGGCATCGAGCGCCTCGCCCAACTCAGCCTCGCTCTTATTGTTGCCGTGGAACGCCATCCGCTCGGGTGGGAAGCCGCCCGCGCGTGCGATGTGCAATTCGCCTCCAGAAACGATGTCCAGCCCCATCTCCTCTTGCGCCAGGATCGCCGCCAGCGCCGGGCTCAGGTATGCCTTTCCCGCATACAGCACGCGAAGTTGCGGCAGGCGCCCCTGGAACTCGTGGCGGTACTCCCGGCAGATGTCGCGGATCGTGGTCTCGTCATAGATGTAGAGCGGCGTCCCGTATTCGGCGGCGAGCGTGACGAGATCGCAGCCGCCAATCTGGAGGTGGCCGTCGTCGCTTGCGCGCGCCGAGGTGGGGAGAATCGATGCCAGGGGCGGCCTGGCACCACTCGCGTTTGTCACCGGCTGAGCCCTCGACCCCGGCCGCGCCGCCACCCGGAGGGGCGCGCAGCAGCGTGGGTCGTGTATCTGCGTCGTGCGTCGCGCTAGCGCGCAACTCTGCTTCGATTCTATGCTTCCGCCCAGAACGGCGTCCATGTCTCCTCGAGGCGATCGATCCACGACATACCGTGGGCGACCCGTCGGCCAATAATTGACCGATGGCGACGCAGCCATGGCACCAGGGTCGACCCACGCGTAGACTTCGCGCCCCAGGTAGGGATGCTTCACCCTGGGGCGTAAGAGAGACGAATCATGGCCCCCGAACCGGCATATGAATCGGATGCGTTGCGGATCTTCAAGCTGGGCCCGCTGGGCCCCTACGCCAACAACGCCTGGATCCTGGTGGACAAGGCGACGTCGCAGAGCGCTCTGATCGACGCCGTCCCAGAGATCGACCAGGTGTTGGCGGCGACCGAGGGGACGGATCTGCGCCTGGTGCTGTTCACGCACTCCCATCCGGACCACATCGACTCGTTCGATGCGCTACGCGAGAAGACCGACGCGACTTTCCACATGCACCCCGACGAACCTTGGGCCGATCAGAGCCGGATCGATGTGCATCTCAGCGGCGGCGAGACGGTGACGCTCGGTGAGACTGAGTTCCAAGTGATCTACACCCCAGGCCACACGCCCGGCGGCCTCTCCTACTACCACGCCCCTTTCTGCGTGGTGGGAGACTCGCTCTTCCCGGGCGGACCCGGTCATAGCCGGAGTAACGCCAATCTCCAGACGCTGATCGGTTCGATCACGACGCAGCTCCACCCGCTTCCCGAGGAGACGGTGATTCTGCCCGGACATGGCGACGAGACGACGATTGGCGCCAGCAAAACCGAATACGCCGCCTTCGCGGCGCGCGATCACGACGCCGATCTACACGGCGACGTGTTGTGGGAGCGGGACTAGGCAACCAGCAATGACCAGTTCCACTCTCGACGTGGCGGACCCCTCCCTGGACCAGCGACGGCTGGCCAACGGGCTCCGCCTTTTGACCGCGGAGATGCCGCACACACGGTCGGTGACGGTCTCGTTCTACGTGGCCGCGGGATCGCGCTATGAGAGTCCGGAGTTGGCCGGGGTCTCGCACCTGGTCGAACATCTCTGCTTCAAGGGAACGCATGCGTGGCCTACGGCCCAGAGCATCTCAGAGGCGATCGAAGGCGTGGGCGGGGTGCTGAACGCCGGCACCGATCGTGAGCTGACCGTCTACTACGCCAAGGTCGCACGCGATCACCTGGGCTTGGCGCTGGGCTTGATCTGCGACATGGTCCTGCGCCCGCTGTTGGAGGCGAACGAGCTGGCCAAGGAGCGAACCGTCATCCTGGAGGAACTCGCGTCTGTGGAGGACAACCCCGCGCAGATGGCCGAGGTCGCGCTGGACGCCCTGCTCTGGCCGGACCAGGCGCTCGGCCGCGACGTCGCGGGCACACCGCAGTCGGTGCGAGCGCTCACGCTGGAGGCGGCGGGCGCCTACCGCCAGAATCAATACGCGCCGGCGGGTTCGCTGATCTCGGTGGCTGGGTCGGTGGACGCCGACACGGTGGCGCAGATCGTGGCGGAGGAGACGGCGGACTGGAGCTTCGGAGAGCCCGGTCCCTGGGAGCGCGCCCGGCCGGCCAACGCCACGCCCCGCGTGACGCTGCGACACAAGGAGACGGAACAAGCCCACCTCCTGCTGGGGCTGAACGGCGTCTCATCGACGGATCCAGATCGGTTCGCCCTCAGCCTCTTGATCGGCGCGCTGGGGGACGGCATGAGCAGCCGCCTCTTCCTTTCCCTGCGCGAGCGACTGGGGCTGGCCTACGACGTGCATGCCTACGCCTCGAACCTGCTCGACACCGGCGCGATCTCCATCTATTTGGCGGTCGATCCGGAGAACGCGGACAAGGCGCTGCGGGCGACGCTGGACGAGGTCAAGCAGTTGCGCGACGGACTCTCGCCGCCCGAGCTGCACAAGATCCTGGAGTACTCCAAGGGCCGGATGCTGCTCAGCATGGAGGAAACGCGATCGGTCTCCGCCTGGTACGGCGGTCAAGCGCTCCTGCGGGGAACGACGCGCTCGGTGGACGATGTGGTGCAGGAACTCGAAGCCGTGCGGGAGGAAGATATCGTGCGGGTCGCGGAACAGCTCATTACGGACGACAGCCTGCGTCTCGCCGTCGTCGGACCGTTCGATGATGCAGACCGCTTCGAGCCAACACTCCACCTGTAACGACTGCACTTGGAGCGGCTCCATTAAAAAGCGCAGGGCCGGTTGAGCGCGGCCGCGGATCAGACAAGCTACTGGAGGCAGCCACATGGTCGTCGAGGCCGAGCCCAACCCTTACGAATCCGCGCGCGCGCAGCTTGAGTCCGTAGCGGACGAACTGGCGATGGAGCCCTGGTTGGTGGATCGCCTCTCTCAGCCCGAGCGGGAGTTCACGACCAATTTCCCGGTGGAGATGGACGACGGCAACGTGCGCATGTTCAAGGGCTACCGGGTGCAACACAACAACGCGCGCGGACCGTTCAAAGGCGGCATCCGCTACTCGCTGCAGGTGTCGCGCGACGAGGTGCGCGCGCTGGCGATGTGGATGACATGGAAATGCGCGCTGGTGAAGTTGCCCTACGGGGGGGCGAAAGGCGGTGTGAACGTCGACCCGCGGGAGCTCAGCAGCTCCGAGCTGGAGAACCTGAGCCGTCGCTTCTTCGCGGAGTTGGAGCCGATCATCGGCCCCGAGGTCGATATCCCCGCGCCGGACATGGGCACCAACGCACAGGTGATGGCCTGGTACATGGACACGTACTCCATGACCCACGGCCACACCGTGTCGCCGGTCGTGACCGGGAAGCCCGTCTCGGTCGGGGGCAGCGAGGGGCGCTATGCGGCCACCGGGCGGGGCGTGTCGTATCTGGTAAACGAGCTGGCGAAGCGACGCGGCGAGTCGATCGCGGACCTGCGCATCGCCGTACAGGGCTTCGGCAACGTGGGCTCCGTCACGGCACGACTCCTGCAGGAGGCGGGCGCGAAGGTCGTCGCGGTGTCGGACGTCCAGGGCGGGTACTACGACGGCAACGGACTCGACATTCCGACGCTGGAGGCAGCCGCGGACGAGTACGGCACGATCGCCGACCAACCGATCGGGGCTGACCCGATCAGCAATGCCGATCTGCTGGAGATCGACTGCGACTACCTGATCCCGGCAGCGATCGAGAACGTGTTGCTGGAATCGAACGCCGATCGGGTGCGGGCGAGCGTGGTGATCGAAGCGGCCAACGGTCCCACGACGCCGGCAGCGGACGCGATCTTGCGCGATCGCGGCATCACGGTCGTGCCCGACATCTTGGCCAACGCCGGCGGGGTCACCGTCTCCTACATGGAGTGGGTGCAAGACCTGCAGTCGTTCTTCTGGGAGGAAGAGGAGGTCAACCGGCGTCTGCGGCGGATCATGCTGAGCGCGTTCGACGAGGTCTGGGAGCTGGCGGCGCAGCGCGACGGCCCGCTACGCGACGCCGCCTATCTGATCGGGGTGCAACGGGTGATCGACGCGATCCGTACGCGCGGGGTGTTCCCCTAGCGCAGGGCGTTCCCCTCGCGCCGCGGGTGCCTAACGCGAAGCGTCTTTGCGCTGAAGCAGACCCCGCAGGTGATTGATCTCGCCCGCGTGATAGATGTCGTGGATCAAGATCGCGTCGATCAGGAGGCGGGTCTCGCGCGACTCACCCCAGTGGGTGGATCGCTGCGCGAAAAGCTCCTCATCGGTCGCCAGGGCTGCGACGGCGTCTTGCGCCTCGCGATGCGCGCGCCGCAGCCATTCCGTCAGCGCTTCGAGATCGGCGTCTTCCAGTTTTCCCTCACCATCCCAGGTCGTCCACCAGGTCAGGGCTTGATCGCCGAAGGCGTGGTCGACGTGCATCCGTTTGACCGAGGCGCAGTGGATGATGAGGTCGCGCACGGTGCGGCCGCCGGCCGGGGGCAGCTGATCGACGGTGTCGTTGGTGACGGAGGAGAGGTTGGCCAGCAGCGAGTGTTCGGGCTTGCCCTCGAAGGATTGGTCCAGCTGCCAGGCAAGGAAGTTCAGCACGGCGCGGCTCATCCCTCGTCGCTCCGGCGTCCGCAGCGGGCGAGGAGTTGGTGCTGGTCGAGGCCGAGCGATTCGGACGACCGCGATTCGACGGACAGGGTTTCAAAAGACCATGTTTCAGAGGGCAAAGCTTCAGAGGACAACGACAGTCTCGCCCTTGACTTTGGTGGCGGCAGGCTGAGCTTTGGCGGCGGAACGTTGAGCGATCAGGTCGCCGAGCTTGATTTCGCAGAGTTGCGCATCGTGCTCCAGGCCGCAGACGTTGCATTCGTCGCGGCAGTCCTGGGTCGTGAGGTCCGCCTGCATGCGTAGCCACTCCTTGCGCAGGTAGGGCTCGCTGACGCCGGAGGCGATGTGCATCCAGGGGAACTTCTCCCAGAGGTCGCGCTCGCGGTGGTTGTAGAAGGCGGGGTCCACGTCACAGGCGCGGAAGGCCGACTCCCAGGCGCGTGGGTCGTAGTGCTCGCTCCACGCGTCGAAGCGGGCGCCTCGACGCCAGGCCTCCTCCACCACCCCTGCGACGCGGCGGTCGCCGCGGCTAAGCACGCCTTCGAGCAGCGTCTCTTGCGGATCGTTCCAGGTGAAATCGAGCCCGGCCTTGCGGCACTGCTCGCGCAGGAGTTGATGCTTGGGCGCCAGCTCTTCGGGCGTATCCATCCGCGCCCACTGGAAGGGGGCGTGGGCCTTGGGAACGTGGTTGGAGGTGGACACGCGCACGCGGGCTCGCTTGCCGACCGTCGCGCGCCCAATCTCTTTGACCTGTGCGGCCCACTCGGCGATGCCGGCGACATCGTCCATCGTCTCGCTGGGCAGCCCGACCATGAAATAGAGCTTGATTTTGCTCCAACCGTTCTCGAAGGAGGTGCGGGCCGCGGCCAGCAGGTCCTCTTCCGACACCACCTTGCTTACGGCGTTGCGCAGCCGCTGGCTGCCCGCCTCGGGAGCGAAGGTCATGCTGTGCTTCTTGCGCGCGGAGCAGAGCAGCGCCACATCGACGCTGAAGGAATCGACGCGGGTGCTGGGCAGCGAGATGCTGATCTCGTCGCCGAACTCGTTGCGGATGCCGCGAACGATGTCGCCGATCTGACTGTGATCCGTGCTGCTCAACGAGACCAGGGAAAGTTCGTCGTAGCCGGTGTTGGCGAACAGCTCGCGCGCGGCCTCAACCACCTCTTCCGGTGTGCGCTCGCGCAGCGGCCGGTAGATCATTCCGGCCTGGCAGAAACGACAGCCCTGCGTGCAGCCACGCTGGATCTCGATCCCGGCGCGGTCATGGACGGTCTGCAAGAAAGGCACGATGGGGCTGGTCAAGACCGGTGGCAACCCCTGCAGGAGACGCTTGACGACCGGGAGATGGGCGGCCTCATCGGTCACCACGACTTCGGCGATCGTGCCGTCATCGTTGTACTTCCAGTCGAAGAAGCGGGGAACGTACACGCCGCTGATCTGGGCGAGGCCGCGCAGCATCTCCAGACGGCTGCCTTTGCCGGTCGCCCTCCACTCGCGCACGAACTCGTTCAACTCGCGCACGATCTCTTCGCCCTCGCCGAGCACGAAGGCGTCGATCACCGTCGCGAGCGGCTCGGGGACGAGCGCGCCGGAGCCGCCGGCGAAGATGATCGGTTCGTCGTCGCCGCGGTCGCGGGCGAAGACGCTGATCCCGCCCAAGTCCAGCATGTTGAGGACGTTGCTGTAGGTCAGCTCGTACGAGAGCGAGAAGCCGATCGCGTCGAATTCCGAGAGGGGGCGTCGATTCTCCAGGCTGAACAAAGGCACGCCGCGTTGACGCAGGGACGCTTCCATGTCCGCCCAGGGCGCGTAACAGCGCTCCGCCAGTGTGCCCGGCTCATGGTTGAGGATGTGGTA
>JAPUIR010000008.1 GCA_027296805.1 Chloroflexota bacterium
AAGCCGCGCTGCCGCGCATCCAGCTCCAGCTCCTGGGTCAGCCGAGTCTTGCCCACGCCAGGCTCGCCGCTGATCAGCACCAGGCCACCCTGCCCGGCCGACGCCCTCTCAAGCAGCTCCCGCAACTGCCCCCGCTCCGCCTCCCGCCCCACGAACGGTGCCGGGGCGTTGGGGTCGCCCCGTCTCTCCTCCTCCACCGGTACCTCGTACACGTGCCAGGGATCATCGATCCCCTTGAGCGGCATCTCCCCCAGATCGCGTAGCTGGCTGCGCGCCGTGCCCAGCAGGTCGTGCACGCTACGCGAGGCCAGGATCGTGCCCGGCTGCGCCGCCTGCTCCAAGCGGCTCGCGATCACCACCGTCTCTCCGAACAGGTCCTCCTCGTCGTGAATCACCTCCCCCGTGTGCAACCCGATGCGCAGCTCCACCAGCTCGCCCGGATGCTCGCGATTACGGTCCGAGACCGCCCGTTGGATGTCGCGCGCGCAGCGCACCGCGCGCCGCGCCGACTGGAACGCCAGCATCAGCCCATCGCCCATGCCCTTGACCTCAATGCCCTGGTGCCGCTCCAGCTGCTCGCGGCACAGCCCCACGATCGCCTGACGCAGTGCATTGGCCGCATCGTCGCCCAGCCGCTGGTTGAGAGCGGTCGATCCCACAGTGTCCGTGAAGAGCACGGTCACCGTGCCCTCCGGCATGTTCACGCTGCTGACCATGCGAGGAGAATAGCCGCCGAGCAACCTTCACGATGTGTGGATCGTGCGAGCCGCCCTCGTCCCAGAAGAGATCGCCGGAAATGCGGACTGCCTTCCAGCCAGTCCGCTGGCAAGACCGGTGGTGTCCGGCGTCAGGCCCCCTCGACCTCGGCCGCGTGCGCCAGGGCGTCGTCCCAGGTAGTCGCTTCCGCGATGAGCCGGCTGTAGCCCACGAAGTGGCGGGGCCAGCTCATGGTGAGCACGCCGGCCAGCCGATCGGCGTGCCGGTAGATTGCGACGAAACGCTCCTGGTCGGGATCGCCGTGGACGACCCGGACCTCGTCGCTCGCGTCGATATGGCCGCCGAACTGGATCTTGCGCTCGAACTGATCCGACCAAAACGACGGCACTGGCGCGTAGGGCTCGCCCGCCTCTGGGCCGCGCAGCAGGTTTGTGCCCGCCACCAACCCCTGCTCGGCGGCGTTGGTCCAGTGCTCCACCCGCATCTGCTCCTCAAAGAGGGGGTTGTACCACCGCGCCACGTCACCCGCTGCATAGATCCCCGGCACTGAGGTCGCACACTGGGCGTCGCAGATCACCCCGTTCTCCACGTGCAGGCCGGACCCCTCCAGCCAGCCCGTGTTGGGCGCGACGCCCACCCCCACGACCACGACGTCCGCCCCGATCTCTACGCCGTCCGCGAGCCGCACGCCTTCCACGCGCGACCCACCCAAGAACTCATCGACGAGCGCCTCGCAGCGCAGGTCCACCCCGCGACGACTGTGGAGATCCGCGCAGACCGCGCCCATCGCGGGGCCGATCGCGCGTTCCAGGGGCGTGGCCAACGCCTCCAGGACTGTCACCTCCAGGCCCCGCTCCTGCGCGGTGGCGGCCACCTCCAAGCCGATGAAGCCGGCCCCCACTACCACGACCCGTCCACCCGCCTCGAACGCCGCGCGGATGGCGAGGCAATCCGACAACGTGCGTAACGTGTGGATGCCATCCAGCGGGGGCGTGTTCGGCAGCTCGCGCGGCGATGCGCCGGTGGCGATGATCAGCCCGTCGAACGTGGCCGAGCTATCGTCGTCGAACTGGATCTGGCGCGCGCTGGCGTCGAGGTGCGTGGCCGTGCGCCCGAGGTGGAGTTCGAGATCGAGCTCACCGTAGCTGTCCGCATCCCGCAGGGCGGTGCGCTCCGGTTCCCAGGCGCCGGCCAGCACCTCCTTGGAGAGGGGCGGGCGGTCGTAGGCGAGCTCCTGCTCGGCCCCCACCAAGATCAGCGTGCCCTCGTAGCCCTCGGCGCGTAGGGCTTCACTCGCGCGCAGGCCCGCGAGCGACGCGCCCACCACCACGATCTGACCGTGTCTGACCATCAAGCGGGCCGAGCCATCAACCAAGCCTCGACATCAAGCGACGGGCCTCAGTCTTCCTCGATCGAGATCGCCTGGGTGGGACACTGGCGCACCGCTTGCTCCACCTGAGCCCGCAGCGACTCGGGCGGCTCCTCCTGCAAGACGTAGAGGAAGTTGTCGTCCCGCACCTCGAAGACCTCGGGAACGACCCCCATGCAGACGGCGTTGCTTTTGCACTTGTCGTAATCGACCACGACTTTCATCGCGCCCTCCATTCGATGCTCCAAGATAGCGGCTGATCGCCGTGCCAGGGGCGTCTCCGGGGTGTTGCGGGTTGGTGTGTGGGTTCACGCTCTGCAGGACCCGAAGCAGCCACGAGAAACCGACGGGCCACACGATCAAGCCATCGTGGCGTCTGATATAGGGCAATCCGACGAGCCGACAACCCCAGCACAGCGGCGCTCCGTCAGTACCAACCATTCCCTCTGCTCGTGAGGGCATGCGCTCGCCACTTGAGACCCCGCGTCCTTACGAGCCCCGACCGAGCAGTCCGAGGGCCTCCTTCTTGACCCAGTCGGCCTCCTCG
>JAPUIR010000080.1 GCA_027296805.1 Chloroflexota bacterium
ATCAGGGTGAGCGGCAGGTTGACCAGGGAAGCGAACCCGAAATCCTCCTCAATCAACGTCTCGAAGTCGTCGTTGAGGATGAAGCCGCCCCCGATCAGGATCTCGAAGCCGCTCTCCTCCGCGGCAGCGGCCACGGCCGCGCGAATCGTGTCCAGCTCCTCATCGACGTCATCGGGATCGTTCGTGGCGTATTCCGCGCTGGCGAAGGTGACGTCCCCCCCTTGCGCCCCAGCCCCCGGGCTGACCAGCGGCGACCCCTCACGGGGCGCGCCGATGTCGTAGTGACTGGTGGTCGCGGAGAAGACGCGCGTGCTGGACGCGACCTCCGTCCCGCCCACGATCTCCGTGTTCAGCGCGCGCAGGCTGCGCAGCTCCGCCAACAGATCGGTCACCGTCTGCTGGTAGACAGGATCGTCCACTGTCAGCGTCGGGTGATCGAAGATGATCGTCTCCGACGCCGTCAGACTGTCCTCGTCGAAGCGATCATCGAACAGATCGGCCGCCTCGCCGGACTCCCCCGTACCGCTCTCGTCCAACTCCTCATCGGGACCAATGGCCACACAGGAGCCGATCGTGAGGAGCGCGATCAGCAGCCAAACCACCAGTACCAGTCGACGATGGCCGCGCGACCAACCGGCGATGCGGCCGGTAAAAAATTGCGGGGCGTCGGGAAGGTCATTGGACGTCATGAGCGGTCCCGTCGGAGGCGCTGGGCATGGTTCGGCGGCCCCGGTTGGCGGCGGCTAGTTGAAGTAGGCAATGGTCCCGTTCTCCACGAAGCAGGGCACGAGCCCAAAGCTCTCTGAGATGATCCCCAGCGCGTCCGGTGCATCCGGATCGGGCTCCGCGTCGGGGTCGAGCGGCGGGATCGTGCCTACTCGGTCGCCGTTTGCGTCGAACGAAATGTTGCCCGACAACCCTCCCTCGAAACTGCTTGAGGCGATGGCATCCCGCAGCCGCGTCGGGTTGATGACGAGCGAGTCACCTCGCACCTCCGCCACCGCCGCGACCGCATCGAGCAAGATGGTCGTCGCGTCGGCGTAGTGCGCGACGAAGGATGCCGTCGGTGTCCCCGCGCCGTCGTCCACGCTGTCGACGTGGACAACCTTGAACTGCTCGACGAAATCAGCGTCCAGCGGCGGCGAGCACCCCGAAAACGCCGCCCCCTCCGCCTGTTCACCCAGCGCGACCAAGAACGGGCACTCGGGGCCACCGCAGATCGCATCGCCCCCAACGAATGGACCGTCGTAGCCGGCGTCGCGCGCCTGGCGCAGCAGCAGACCGGCCTCAGGATTGAACCCGGCATAAATCAGGACGTCCGGTGCGGCTTCCGCGATCGTGCGCGCCAGCTCACTGAAATTCACCGCCCCCTGCTCAACGCTCGCCCGCGTCACCGTCACGCCGGCCAGTTGCAGCTGGGCGATGATGTCGCTGGCCAAACCGATCCCGTACGACTCGTTGTCATCGACGACGAACGCGTCATCCGCGCCCAGGAACGCCTCCGCTGTCACGTACACGCGAACGAGCGCGCCCTGCGCATCGTTGCGGTACGCCGTGCGGAAAAAGAAGCGGGGTTCCGGCTGATTCTCCGCCAGCCTCGACAGCGTCGCCGAGCCCGAAATGCTCACCACCCCGGCCAGGTTGTAGATCGGGATCGCCGCTGCGGCGCCCGTGCTGCACTGCGGCCCCAGGACGCCCACCAGACCCGGCCGCTGCAAATGCCGGCCGGCGGCCCGACGCGTCACGTCCGACTCGGTGCAGCCGTCGTCCTCCGCCACCACCACGATCGCATGCCCGCCGATCGTCTCGCCGTTCGCGGCCTTCCAGCGATCGACGGCGACCACAACGGCATCGCGATACTGCTTCCCCCGAACCGCGATCGGGCCGGTCAGCGCCGACGAGACGCCGACCAGCAGCGGTTCGCCCGCCGCGATCACGATCTCGATCTCGGGACCCCGATCCACGTCGCGCAGACCCGTGTCGGGATCTTCGGCGTCACTGCCGCCGCTCGCCAACGCCAGCGCCACGACGATCACCACAGCGACGCCCAAGTAGCCGTACGTCGACCGTCGTCGCAGAGCGCTTCTGAGTCGATCAGGGAGCTGTGGCAAGCGTTCCGTCTCTCACTGCGCGGCATAGTAACGGGTTGAGCTACATCGGATATCTCTTGGGTGAACGCGTCACACGCCCACCCGCGACGTCCAGCTCGCCCCGAAGACGGCGTTGTGGCTCCCGCGCGCTCGCAACGAGGAGCGGCTGGCACGACCCACCAGCACCACGTCGGCTATCGTTTTTCCGTCACGCATGGAAGGGCTGGAATTTCGTGAGCCGATGGCACATTGGATTCCTGCTTGTGGCCGGCGCGGTGACGCTGGCGGCATGTGGCATGGATGCCGAGCGGACGGTGGAGGACGCCGTGCGCGAGGGGATCGCGGACTACGTGGAGGGCGTGAACGCGGTCGATGCCCGAGTAAACGATCGCAGCAACTGCGGGCAGCCTCAGTACGTCCAGGTCATGGAGGAGCACGGATCGCTGGGGGCTTTCCGCTACGAGATCGCATCGATCGAGACGGAGCCGGGGACGTTCACGGTCGGGAACGGGATGTTCACGTTTGCGGCCGGGCGGAACGCGGCGGTGGTGCGAGGCGCCGGGTACGTGGGAGAGACGCCGGTCGCGGAACTGGTTGTGGAGCAAATAATGGGCGAGGTGGGCTGGATCTGGGTTGACGACGATGACGACGGGTTCTGGCGGGCGCTCGAGTGTGCGTAGGCCTATGAGTGAGGCAGCCAGCGACGCGGCTCCAGACCAAGTCAGCCTGTCGCCTACAGTAAACGCCGCCGGAGAGTGTCCCCCCGGTGAATCGTACGCGGCGTCGGAGGACGAGATGACCGAGCAACGAACCATCCGCGGCCTGCGACAGATCACGACGAGCGAGCCCGCCGTCGAAGGTGCCGGCGTTCACCTCAGGCGCGCCTTCGGCTTTCGCGACCCCGCCCTGTTCGACCCCTTCCTCCTGCTCGACGACTTCCGTTCCGACACGCCCGAGGACTATCTCGCCGGCTTCCCTTGGCATCCCCACCGCGGCATCGAAACCATCACCTACGTCCTCGACGGCGAGGTCGAGCACCAAGACAGCCTCGGCAACGGCGGCGTGATCGCCCCCGGCGACGTGCAGTGGATGACGGCGGGCAGCGGCATCCTCCACCAGGAGATGCCGCAGGGGAATCCGCGCGGGCGGATGGCCGGGTTCCAGCTCTGGGCGAACCTGCCCGCGGCTCGCAAGCTGATGCAGCCGCGCTACCGCGACGTCGCGAGCGACACCATTCCACAAGTCACGACGACCGACGGCGCGACGATCCGCGTGATCGCAGGCACGGTTGATGGCGTCCAGGGTCCCGTGCGCGACGTCATTACGGACCCCGCCTACCTCGACGTCTCACTCCCGGCCGGAACCCGCTTCGACCGCGACGTCGTAGCCGGTCACACCGTCTTCGCCTACGTCATCGACGGCGCGGGCCACTTCCGACCCGAAAGCAGCCAACCCGAAGGCAGCCAGCCCGAAGGCAGCCAACCCGGGAACGACGGCCATCCAGACGAGGCGACCAGCGGGACCTTGCTCCTCTACGACGACGGCGATGCGATCCGCGTCCAGACCGAGACTCGCGCGGTCCGCTTCCTGCTCGTCTCCGGCAAGCCGCTGGGGGAGCCCATCGCTTGGTCCGGCCCGGTGGTGATGAACACGCAGGACGAACTCCGCCTCGCCTTCGAAGAACTCGATCGCGGGACGTTCATCAA
>JAPUIR010000081.1 GCA_027296805.1 Chloroflexota bacterium
GCGCGACGGCGCGCTCGTAGTTGCCGACGCCGAAGTAGACGTTGCCTTCGTCGAGGTAGGCCGCGGCGTTGCGTGGCTGGGGCAGGGGGGTGGGCTCCGCCTGCACCGGGGCTGGTTCGTTGGGCGCGGCGGACGGCGCGGCGGATGGCGCGGCGGATGGCGCGGCCGGGGGCTGGCTCGCGGCCGGGGCGGCCGGGGGCTCCTCGGAGACGGGAGAGGTCGGCACGGCGCGGAGTACGGGTGGCGGGGGAGGTTGGCTGGGCGCCGGCGCGGCAAGTGGGGGATCGATCTGCGTTGGTGGGGCCGGGGCGGGCGGTGGTGTCACGGGGGTCGGGGCGGTCATGGCCCCGGGGACGGCTTGTTGCGCGTGGCCCGCGATGAGTTCGGCTTGCTCGCGCCGGCCCTGCTCCGTGGCGAGCCGGAGTTCCAGGTTCTTGATGCGCTCGTCGGAGAGCAATGTCTCAGAGTGATGCTGGCTTTCGAGGGAGCGGTAGAGCCAGAGAGCCAGCCCCCAGGGCGCGCCGGAGCGAATCAGGAACCAGAGGAATCGCACGTGGGCTGCTCCTTACTCTGGCGCGGCGGCCCGCGCCTCGCGCAGCAGGTCGCTGATGACGCGCAGACCCTGGTAGGCGAAGAGCAGGCGATCGTGGGGCGTCAGTTCCAAATCGACGAGGTGCTCGTCGCGCATGGAGACGGGGTCGCCGGGGCCGAAGCCGGGCTCTTCGGCGTCGAGGCTGATCTGGAGCTCTTTGAGGTCGCCCTCTTGCGAGACGACGACGCAGCCGATGTTCTTGTCCAGGACGCCCTCCGCCTCGACCTCCACACCATAGGTGAAGAAGGCGCCCGGGAAAGGGGGAAAGGGCCGCAGTTGCAGGGCGGCTTCCTTGAGCAGGGCGGCGAGTTGGTCCGCCGTCTGAGCGATCAGATCGTCGGCGTATCGCACGCGGGATTGAGGATCGATGCTGGACTGTGTCATGGCGGTGAATGAATCTCGCTGAGCGGAGCGGAGTATACGACCGAATGCCGATCTCGTCGCACATCTCCGCTACGCTTGCGGTCGCAGGGTCGACACACACGAGCGTCTGAGATCGATGGCTGAAGTCTGGACGGCGCAACTGCACATCGCCGATGGTTCGTCGAGCGAGGACGCGCCCGAGATCGCGTACGCGGAGCGTCTGGACGACCGGGGCCAGGTGGCGCGGCTCTACATCGTGGCGGAGCCCGAGCGGCCGGGCAGCGAGCAGTTCATCGAGGACTTGGTGACCGGTCTGGGCGAAGACTTCGTGAGCGGCACCGGGTCGCTGACGGGGCTGGTGCAGCGCGCGATCCGCGGGCGGCACGACGATCTGCTGGACTGGAATCGGGAGTCGCTGCCACGCGATCAGGCCAGCTACGGGCTGTCCTGCCTCATTCTGCGCGAGGACGGCGGCTATTTGGCCCAGCAGGGTCCGAGTCTGGTGCTCTACCGGCAGGGGAAGCGCTTGCTGCGCCGGCGGCCGGCGTCGGAACGGTCGACGCGAGCGCTGGGCGCGGCGGAGGCGGGCGCGCCGGAGTTCTCGCAGATCGTGCTGGAGGCCGGCGACTGGGCGCTGCTGATCAGCAGCAATGCGGGATCGGTGCTGGGCGACGAGGCGCTGGCGTCCTTGCGTGGGCTGCAGGCGGAGGACGTGCTGCCGGCGCTCTACCCGCACGTGCGACACGTCGAACGCTTGTCGGCCTTGGTGGTCGCGCCGGAGCCGGCGACGACCGAGTTCCGTCCGCTGGCGGCCGCGGCGGCAGGCGAGGGCAGCGATGGAGGGGAGGACCCGGGCGCGGGCGCAACGGTCGAGGAGCAGGCCGACGAGGCGGCTGAGGGGAAGGACGCAGCCGGGCTGCCTGAGGCCCCAATTCGCGACACTTCGCCCGAGCTCTCCCAGCAAGAGCCCCCGTACGCGGAGGAGGTTGAGGAGGCAGAGGAGGTGGAGGCTCCGCTCGAAGAGCGGACCTCGATCGGGGGAGCTCTGGCAGCCCTGCGGCAGCGGTTTTTCGGGGGCGGCTCCGGCGTCGATCCATGGGAGGGAGAGCAGCGAGACCCCGAACCGGAAGCGATGCGAGAGACGGTCCCGGCGGGCGACAGGCCGGCCGCGGGCGGGGAAGCTGGTTCAGAGGCCGGCGTTGCGGACGAGGCTGGCGCCGGAGACGAGGCTGGCGCCGGAGACGAGGCCGGCGTGGAGGACGAGGGGCAGCTGTCGCTGGCTGGTGACTTCGATCCTGAGCCCGGGGGCGGTGCGGAAGACGAGGAGAGCGTCAGGGGCGCGGCTGAGGAGGGCGCTGTCGACGCGGATAGTCCCGCGGACGACGACGCTGGCCCCGACGGCGATGGCCCCGACGGCGATGGCCCCGACGACGATGGCCCCGACGACGATGATTCCGAAGGGGGTGCGTCCGCCGCCGACGAGGGGCCCACGGGAGAGGCCGCTGCCCCAGGCGCTGCGCGGGACGAGGAAGAGACGGGTCCGACGGGCACGGTGGAGTACCGCTTCGAGGCAGAGACCACGCCCTTGCCGCGGCTGGAGACACAGCTCGCCCAGGTGAGCGGACCGTGGCCCGCCAACCCCTTCGCGGTGCGCGCCGCGCCGATTCTGGACACAGCGGACGATGTGGACGCGTCGCGGATCGCGCTGCCGCTGTTCGGGCTGCGGGGGTCGATCCCCACCTTCCGGCGGCGCGCAGCGGCGCGCCGCGACGATGAGTGGGAGTCGCGCACGACCTGGCGGCCGATCGCGCTGGGGCTGAGCGCGCTGGTGGTGGCGCTGGTCGTGGTGGCGGGAGCGCTGCTGGTGCCGGATCTGGTGAACGACTCGGAGCGCACGGACTTCGATCGCTTTGTGGAAGAGGCGCGGCTGGGGTTAACGGCGGCGACGCTGAACGCGGAGCCGGGCGCCGCGCGGAGCGAGCTGGCCTTGGCGCTGGCGGCGGCTGGCGCGGCGCTGGAGTTACGCCCGCTCGACGCCGACGTGCTGTTGCTGGAGCAAGAGATCGCGGCGGCATTGGAACAAGCGAACGCGATCGTGCGACCGCCGGGGCTGGCGACCTTGTTGGATCTGGGGCCGCAAGCCGCGCTGGGGCTGGTGCAGCTGGGCGAGGGCTCGGTGTTTTTTCTGGACGAGGCGGGCGGCCGGGTGCTCGCGCTCGATCTGGAGAGCGGGGCGAGCGGTCCGATCTTCGAGACGGGCGGGCGCTATCTCTACATCGGCGAGTTCGCGGACGTGCAGGCGTCGAGGCCGGTCGGAATTCACTGGACGGCGACAAGCAGCCAGGCCTCGCTCACGGTGCTGGACGACGAGGGCAATCTCTTCCGCTTCAGCGAAGCAGGCGGCATGGAAGCCTACCGGGTGCCCAACGCGGAGGTGCTGGGTTCGGCCGACGGGGTGACGTCGGGGCAGGCGGGGCTGTACGTGCTCGACGCGGACGGCGGCGTCGTCTGGCTCTTCCCTCTGCGCTCGGACGGATCGCTGGGCAGCGGCAGCCCCGCGATCACGCGCACGGACCTGGGGGCGGCGACGGATCTCGTGCTCAGCGAGGGCGCCGGCGATCCGGTGCTGTTCATCGCGAGCGCGGACGGTCGCATCCGCCGTTTCCGCGAGGGAACGGATCAAGGCTTCCCGATCGTGCTGGACCGGCCGCTGCTAGTGCCGGCGTCGATCTCCCTGGGCCGGTTGAGCGGGCTGATTTACGTGGTGGACCGCGGCAACAACCGGGTGCTGGCGATCTCGCAAAACGGCGAGATCGTGGCGCAACTGCGGGATGAGCGGCTGGCGGGGGTGCGCGGGGTGGAGGTGGACGAGATTAACCAGGTGGCGTATTACCTCACGGCCTCATCCCTGCTGAGGTCGACGCTGCCGGCGATCCTGACCCGTTGATGCGGCGCCAGGAGGTCGCAGCGTGAGGATCCTGGCCCTGGAATCGTCCTGTGACGAGTTCGCCGGCGCGGTGGTGGAGGACGGACGGCGGGTGCTGTCGTCGGTGGTGGCGTCGCAGGTGGATCTGCACGGGCGCTACGGCGGCGTGGTGCCGGAGCTGGCGGGTCGGGAGCATCTGCGTTCGCTGGTGCCGGTGCTGCAAGCCACGTTGGAGCAGGCCGGACAGCGCTGGGAAGGCATCGACGCCGTCGCGGTGACGCAAGGTCCCGGCTTGGGCGGGTCGCTGCTGGTGGGGATCAACGCGGCCAAGGCGCTGGCCTGGGCACGCGGGCTGCCCTGCCTGCCGGTGCATCACATCGAAGGGCACCTCTACGCAAACTGGCTGGAGGCGGCGCTGGAGGCGCATGGCGGAGAGCCGCCCTCGTTCCCGTTGGTCTGTTTGGTCGTGAGTGGCGGCCACACGGAGCTGTTGCTGATGCACGGACACGGTCAGTTCGAGCGGCTGGGGCAGACGCTGGACGACGCGGCGGGGGAGGCCTTCGACAAGGTCGGCCGCTTGCTGGGGCTGCCCTTCCCCGGCGGTCCGGCCGTCGAGCGAGCAGCGCAGGAGGCGGTAGCGGGCGCGGCGGCGGCGGCGGGCAAGGCGCTGCCGCGCGCTTGGCTGGCGGGCAGCGATAATTTCTCGTTCAGCGGGATCAAGACGGCGGTGCTGAACCGGGTGCGGGACGATTTGGGGGGCAACCTGTCGGCGGCGGACGTGGCGGCGCTGGCGTACGCATTCCAGGAGTCGATGGTGGACGTGCTCTCGCGCAAGACGGCCGATGCGGCGCTGGCGCAGGGCGCGCGGGAAGTGATCGTGGCGGGCGGGGTGGCGGCCAACGGCGCGCTGCGGCGGGCGCTGGCCGAGCGCTGTTCGGTGCCGTTGCGGGTGCCGCCGGCAGCGCTGTGCACGGATAACGCGGCGATGATCGGAGGGGCGGCGTATTACAAGGCACAGGGGGAGATCGAAGAGGGGAACTGGGACCTGTTCAGCACCTCGGGCGCGGCGGTCTTCTCAGCGGGCGGGCGCTAGATAGGCTCTCTCGGCCAGAGGGCCCGAGCGGTGCGCTTGGCTCCCGATTGGTGCTGCGCAGGGGACCGCGCGAGGGGCCGCGGCGGGCGAGCCGGGCCAGCGGGCAGACGGCGCAGGCGCCGGCGGCGCAGTAGTCCCGCTCCAGATCCAGCAGCGCCTGGCTGGTCCCGTTGCGCCAGTCCCGCAATCCGCCCTGGATCAAGCGGGAGCGGAGAGCATCGGTGCGGGCGTAGCGGGTGGGGGCGAGCCGCAGCCAGCGACGGGCGAGGAGCTCGCCGTCCGCGGCTCGCCCGCGATGATCGCCGAAGGCGAGCGCGAGCGGGTAGCAGACATCCACCAGCAGCTGGCGGCTGCGCTCCCGGCCGAGCAGCTTGGCGACATGGAGCGACTCCAGCGCGGCACGCTCCGGCCGGCGCGCTTGGGCCGCCAGCCCGGCGCACGGGCCTGTCCGCATGCGATCGAGTAGCTGGGCCGCGGCCCCCAGGCGGGAATGGGGTTGGTTGACGGGGCGGACGCCGGCCCGTCGCCAGTGGACCTCACCCTCCGCTTCGAGCCGGTCAGCGCTCTGCCGAAGCTGCATTGCGAGGGCGCTTGCATCGGGCCCGCGCGCGGCCAGCAGCGGCCAAGGCAGGCGCGCGGCGAGCAGGCGCATCCCGTCACGGTTGCCGCCTTGGCCCAGCGCCTCGAGCAGGGCGCCGTAGGCCACGCCGTCGGGGCCGCCCGGGGCGGTGGAGCGGCGCAAGCGGGTGGCTTTGCGTCGCAGGCGGGCGATCGCGATCTTGGTCAGGCCGGCGGAGACGGCCCGCTCAGCGGCCGCGGCCACCACGTGCTCACAGGGGAGTGAGGACGGCGTCGGGTCCCGCAGCCCAGCCGGCAGGACCAGGAGACGGGGCGCGCTGGTTTCGACATCGGGGCCGGAGTCCAGACCACCCACGACGTGGAGCAGGACCTGCGCGTAGGCGGGATCGGATTGATGACCGTGACGCCGCCACTCGCGCGGCGTGAGGTGGAGCTCCACGTCGCCCACGATGGGGCGGCCGTCGCCCGCCAACAGGCGCGCGGCGCGAAAGTCTGGGCCGGGACCGGTGTTCCAATGACCCGCGTAGAGGAGCCGCAGAGACTCTCCTGCCTCCGTGCGCAGGCAGCCTGGGACATGGGCGGCCGCCCAGCGCTCTTGCAGGGCACGCTCCCCGCCGGGCGGGGCCTCAGGAGGCATGATCCACGCCCGGGCCGTGCTCGAGGTCCGCGTCCAGACGCGGCCTGGCGGGCGGCGTGCTGGGATCGGGGCCGGGGGCGCCGTAGAGGAACTCGGCGCTGTCCGCGATCACGGTCAGGAGGCGGGCAGAGGGACCGCGCGGCCGGTAGCGCCCCGTCTCCCACTCGGAGACGGTTTGCTGGCGGGCGTTGAGCTCATCCGCGAACTCTCGCTGCGTAAGGGCGAGGTGGCGGCG
Source organism: Chloroflexota bacterium (assembly GCA_027296805.1). Taxonomy (GTDB): domain Bacteria; phylum Chloroflexota; class Dehalococcoidia; order Bin125; family Bin125; genus JAPUIR01. Next base: position 6,426 of record JAPUIR010000081.1, read on the forward strand.
CAGACGCAGAATCAGATCCGCATCCCAGCGTCGATCTTGCTCACGCGGCCCGCGTGGCTCATACATAGGGGAATCTTACACGGAAACGTGTAGGGAGCGCGATCGGCGGCGGCGTGATGAAGCAGGTAGGGAGGTACGGACCCCGAGCGGACTCGATTCCCGCGCACACTCCGGCCCGGGCATGCGCGCCGCCACAGAGCGCGAAAAAACCTATTGCAGAAGGGGCAGCGTATGGATAGGATACCCTCGGTCGGCGTTAGCACTCCCCGCCGGAGAGTGCCAGCGTGAGACGCCTCCCGGCGTTCACGCGATTATCGTCGAGTTGTCACAAGCATCCGGAGAGGCGTGGCCGCAGGCTGCGTATCTGTAGCGACTGAGGGCAGAAACGATGGCAAAGAAGAAGGGCACGACGCTTGAACCGCTGGGCGACCGCCTGGTAATCAAGCCGGTGCAGCAAGAGCAGGTGCTGGCGAGCGGGATTGTGATCCCGGACACGGCCAAAGAGAAGCCCCAACAGGGCGAGGTGCTCGCGGTGGGACCCGGCAAGCGCTCCGACGACGGCGTGCGGATCCCGCTGGAAGTCGGTGTGGGCGACCGCATCCTCTACAAGAAGTACACGGGCCAGGAGATCAAGATCGAGAACGACGATCTGATCGTGCTCGAGGAGCGCGAGATCCTGGCCAAGGTCATTATTTAGCGTTTGCCGCGCCGCGGCGGACCGGGGTCGATCGCGCTGCGCGATGCGCAAGCGGCGATCCGGCGATCAGTGAGGTAACCGATGGCGAAACAACTTGCGTTTGATATGACGGCCCGCCGTGCCCTGAAGGACGGGGTCGACCAGCTGGCGGACGCGGTACGCGTCACGCTGGGCCCCAAGGGGCGCAACGTGGTGCTGGACAAGAAGTTCGGCCCGCCCCTGATCGTGAACGATGGGGTCACGATCGCGCGGGAGATCGAGCTGGAAGACCCCTTTCAGAACATGGGCGCCCAGCTGGCCAAAGAGGTCTCGATTCGGACCAACGACGTGGCCGGCGACGGCACGACGACGGCGACGGTGCTGGCCCAGGCGATCGTGCGTGAAGGCATGCGCAATGTAGCGGCCGGCGCGGATCCGATGGCGCTCAAGCGCGGCCTGGATCTGGGCATGCGGGCCGCGGTGGCGGAGTTGCGCAGCAAGGCACGGCCGGTGCAGACCAAGGCCGAGATCGCTGCGGTGGCGACGATCTCGGCCGACGACGCCGAGGTGGGCAACCAGCTCGCCGAGGTGATGGAGAAGGTGGGCAAGGACGGCGTGATCACGGTGGAGGAGGGCAAGGGGATCCGGATCGAGACGGAGTTCACGGACGGGATGCAGCTGGACCGCGGCTTCGTCTCGCCCTACTTCGTGTCCAACCCGGACCGCATGGAGGCCGTGATCGACGATCCTTACATCTTGATCACGGACAAGAAGATCTCGGGCGTGCAAGACATCGTGCCCCTGATCGAGAAGCTGATGCAGGTCTCCAAGGACTTCGTGATCATCGCGGACGACGTGGACGGCGAAGCGCTGGCGACTCTGGTAGTGAACAAGCTGCGCGGCACGGTCAACGTGCTGGCCGTGAAGGCGCCCGGGTTCGGCGACCGGCGCACGTCGATGTTGGAAGACATCGCGGTGCTCACGGGCGGCACGGTGATCACGGAAGAGATGGGCCGCACGCTGGAGCAGACGCAGGTGGCGGACCTGGGCCGCGCGCGCCGCGTGGTGGCCAACAAGACGGACACAACGCTGGTAGAGGGCGCCGGCACCGATGAGGCGATCCAGAACCGGATCAAGGAGATCAAGGCGCAGGTGGAGCAGACTGCTTCCGACTTCGACCGCGAGAAGCTGCAGGAACGGCTGGCGAAGTTGGCCGGCGGCGTGGCGGTGATCAAGGTCGGCGCGCCCACCGAGGTCGAGCTGAAGGAAAAGAAGTTCAAGCTGGAGGATGCGCTGAGCGCGACCCGCGCCGCGGTGGAAGAGGGCATCGTGGCCGGAGGGGGCGTGGCGCTGCTGCGCACCGACGAGGCGCTTTCCAAGGCGCAGGACGAGGCCGAAGGCGACATGAAGACGGCGATCCGGGTGTTGCGCGAAGCGATCAAGGCGCCGCTGCACCAGATCGCATCCAATGCCGGCCAAGAGGGATCCGTCGTGATCGACCAGGTCCTGAAGAACAAGAGCTGGGACCACGGCTACAACGCCGCCACGGATGTCTACGAGGACATGTTCAAGGCGGGGATCGTGGATCCGGTCAAGGTCGTGCGGTCGGCGCTAGAGAACGCGGTCTCGATCGCGGGCATGGTGCTGACGACGGAGTCGCTGGTGGCCGATATCCCGGCGCCACCCTCGGCGATGCCACAGCCCGAAATGCCGATGGACTACTAGTCCGCCGGGCGGGCGGGGGGCACCCCGCGAAACGTACAACGCGCGGGGCCGCGAGGCCCCGCTCTTTTCTTGTCGTCGCTCCCGTGCGTTTGTTGTCCGCCCGACGAGGTGGCGGAACGCCGAAGGGGCGGAGCTGGGCTCCGCCCCTTACGATGCTGGGCCTGATTTCTTCTAGTCCTCGTCGGGCTCGGCGACGTAGCCGGCGGAGAGGTCGATACCGCCCGCTGGGGCGCCGGCGCCGACCGCCCGCTCCTCTTCCTCCGCGCTGCGCAGGGTGAGGCCGAGTTCTCGCATGAGTTCTTCGCTCATACCTTCCATGCCGTCCTCGCCGAGCAGTGCAGCCGCGC
>JAPUIR010000082.1 GCA_027296805.1 Chloroflexota bacterium
GCGCTGCTGGTAGTCCTTGTAGGGCGAGAAGAGCGTCGACATCTGTTCCCACAGGGCCACGCGCTCGTCGCCGCTGGCCGTGCGTGCGGTCGCGGCCATGCGCTCCGCGCCCACTTGGAGCCAGACCTCCGGCTCCGCGTCCAGGTTCAGGTACCAGGCCGGGTTCGTGGGAGCCCCACCCTTCGACGCCACGATGACGTAGTTGCCATCGGCCTCCCCGTAGATCAGCGGGAGGGTGAGATCGTTGCCGGAGCGACGCCCGGTGGTGACCAGGAGCAGCGTCGGGATTGTGCCGCTTCCGTCTGGACGATCCCAGATATGTCCCTTCTCGCCGTTGCTGTCCAGGTACTCCTGGGTGTGGTCGCGGATCCAATCGGGGACGCCCTCGGGAACGGTAAATTTCGTCACGGCAACCTCCAGAGCTGAACAGTTCTGCGACGGCACGCTACCACGCCTACCAGCCATCGTCGGACTGGCGACTGTCGCTCTCCCTGACGACGATCCCACTCCTCGCTAGACTGCACCCATGGGCAGCTTGATTCAGTCCTTCGGAAAACGCTTCACGGAGTCGCGCACCTGTCAGGGCTGCGCCGTCTCCCGACGCCCTGCAGTTCGTTACCTCCGCGGCTGGACCGGCTGCGAGCACTGCGCCGCGGATTACTGCCGCCCCTGTCGCGGCGACCTGGAGGTCAGCGACAACGGCGCCGACTTCTGGAACGCCAAAGAGACCCTGATCCGCTACCGCACCTGCCTCTCCTGTCACTCCGTCATGGAGGAAACCGTCCTCCCTCACTAACCCGCGACCCCCGTCGACCGCCACCCCCGGGCGCGACGGCGGCCAATTCGCTAGCCTATCGATGCCGGGTGGAGGCATGCCATGACCGAGAAGCTCTACTACTCCTGTGATTCCCATGTGGTCGAAGGCCCGGAGGTCTTCGAAGGCTTGGTGGACAAGTTCGGTGAGCGCGCACCACGCGTGGTGCAAGATCCCCCGGGCCGCGACGGGATCTACCTCGTTTGGCCCAAGCAGGATCTTCCTCTGCCCATTGGACGCTTTGGCATCGCGGGCGCCAACCTGGACCTGCCCGAGACGAAGGAACGTATCAAGCAGGGCTGGGACGGGATCAACCCGGGCGTCAAAGACCCCGTCGCCCGTCTCAAGGAGCAGGCCCAAGACGGCATCGTGGGCGAGGTGATGTACCCCAGCATCAACATGTTTACCTTCTCCGTCCCCGACCGTGAGGTCGTGCAGGAGGTCTTCCGCCGCCACAACGACTGGATCGTCGACTACTGCTCGCACTCCCCAGACCGACTGATCGGCGTCGGCTGCCTCCCCCTGCCCGACGTCGAGGAATCGATCACGGAACTTGAGCGCGTCGTCAAGCGGGGCCTGCGCGGCGTCGCGATCCCCTGCACCGCTCCCCCCGACAAGCCCTACAGCGATCCCGCCTATGAGCCCTTCTGGTCGGCCGCGGAAGAGGCCGGCATCCCCATCACCATGCACATCTTCTGCGGCTCGGAATGGGGCATGAGCCTGCCTTCCCACTGGAATCCCGTCACCTCCTACGCCATGGCTTTGTCCGCGATCTCCTGGACGGTGGAGACGCTGATCACATCTGGCGTCGTCGAACGACACCCCAAGCTCCAGTTCGTCTGCGCCGAGTGGGAGACCGGCTGGATGGCGCACTGGTTGGAGCGCCTCGACCACGCCGCCTACCGCTCCCCCTTCGCCATCGCCAAAGAGGTCAAGGACAAGCCCACTGAGTACTTCCGTCGCAACTTTCACGTCACCTTCGAGGACGACGAGTTCGGCATCCGCACCCGTGACGGCATCGGCGTCGACCGCATGTTGTGGGGCAACGACTACCCCCACCACGATTCGATCTGGCCCAACTCCCGCCAGGTCCTGGAGCGGATCATGCGCGACGTGCCCGAGGCGGAAGAGCGCGCCATGACCTGGGGCAACGTACTCAAGCTCTACAACCTCGACGAGGCCAAGGTGCGCGCCGCTGCCTTGGTCGAGTAGCGGCACCGAATACCCGTCGGCTAGCGGGCCGGTCCCCGCAACAGCACCCCGCCGTCCACAGGCAGCACAACGCCCGTGACGTAGCGCGCCTCGTCCGACGCCAGGAACAACGCCGCGTATCCGATGTCCCAGCCCGTCCCCTCGATCTCCAGGATCGAGGCCCGTCGCCGCCGTTCTCGCAGCTCTTCCGGCATCGCCCCGCCCGCGCCCACCATCGGCGTATACACGGGCCCGGGTGCGATGCAGTTGACCCGGATTCCGTCCCCCGCGTGGTCCACCGCCATCGCCCGGGTCAGTGCGATCACCGCCCCCTTCGACGTCGTGTACGCCGTCAGCCCCCGCGCGCGCATCGCCGCAATCGACGAGATATTGACGATCGCCCCGCCACCCGACGCCGTCATCGCCGGGATCGCTGCCCGGCTCGACAGCATCATCCCGGTCACGTTCACCTCCAGCACCCGGTTCCAATCATCGGGGTCCAGATCGACCACGCTGCCCCGGCTGCCGATGCCTACGTTGTTGTGCAGGATGTCCAGCCGCCCCCAGCGATCGAGCGCCCCAGCCGCCATCGCGGCACAGTCCTCCTCCGAGGTCACATCAGCCTCGAACGTGGCCGCCTCGCCACCCTCCTCCGTGATCATCGCCAGCGTCGCCTCGGCCGCGCTCAGGTCACGGTCGACCAGGAGCACCTTCGCGCCCGCCCGCGCGAACAGGATCGACGCCGCACGTCCGTTCCCAATACCGGGACCCCGCGACCCACCACCCGTCACGATCGCGACCTTGTCTTGCAGTCGCTGGGGGACCGCGGCGAGGGGATCGGGCGGTGTCTGGCTGGGCATGATGACCTCCTGCGTCACAACGACGGCGCGCCTGGCGAGCCCGTAGGCTAGCGCTCCGCCGTCACAGCGGGCGCTGCAGCCAAAGCGAGCAGGCCGGCCGCCCCCTCCGATACGATGGCGCGCAGCAGATCGGAGAGCCGCATGACAGCACCGCCCGCCTACGGCGACGCGCCCGCACCGCTTATCGCACCGGGCCTGGAATGGCTCAACACCGGACGCTCGCTCTCCATGGACGATTTCCGTGGGCGCCTCACCATCTTCCATTTCTGGACCTACGCTTGAATCAACTGTCTCCATGTCCTTCCGCAGTTGCGGAAGCTTGAGCGGCGCTACCCCGGGAAACTCCAGGTCGTCTCCGTGCACTCGCCCAAGTTCCCCACCGAGCGGGAAACCGAGGCCTTGCGCGCGGCCATCCTCCGCCTTCGCATCGACCACCCCGTCGTTAACGACGCCGACTTCCAGATGTGGCAGACCTACGACAACCGCGCCTGGCCCACCCTGCTCTTCGTCGATCCCAAGGGCAACATCATTGGCAAACACGAAGGCGAGATCGTCGCCGAATCAATCGACGGCCTGATCAGGCAATGGATCGAGCAGTACGATCAGAACGGCGACTTGGTCGGCCAACCCCTGGACTTGACTCCCGAAAACGCGGCCGGCAGCGGCCTGCTGTTCCCCGGCAAGGTGCACTACGACGACAAGACGGGCCGCCTCTTCATCGCCGACTCCAACCACGACCGGATCGTCGTCTCCAACCTGGACGGCGACGTCGAGCAAGTTATCGGCGGCGCCGACATCGGCCGCAACGACGGCCCAGCCGACGTCGCGACCTTCAACCAGCCCCAAGGCCTCGCCCTGGGCGAAGGCGGCTGCTGGGTCGCCGACGTGGAGAACCACTCGATTCGTCGCATCGATCTGAAAACGTGGGAGACGGTCACAATGGCGGGCACCGGGACGCAGTCCTATGTCCGCCCCCAGCGCGGCGCCCCCATGGCGACCGCACTCAACTCCCCCTGGGACGTCGCCGTCCACGACGGCACCCTTTACATCGCGATGGCCGGCAGCCACCAACTCTGGTCAATGCCGCTCACCGCCAACGATGTCGGCCCTTGGGCCGGCAGCATGGCGGAAGGCATCGTGGATGGGCCGCGCGCCGAGGCCGAACTGGCACAACCCTCGGGACTGGCTATCGGACCCAGCGGCGTCACCTTCGCCGACTCCGAGTCGAGCGGAGTCCGCGAAGTCACCTTTGCCGACGAGCGCGTCCAGACCTTCATCGGCCGCGGGCTCTTCGAGTTCGGCGATCAGGACGGCGACCGCGACGTCGCCAAGCTGCAACACCCGCTCGACGTCGCCTGGGTTGGCGACGACCTCTACGTCGCGGACACCTTCAACCACAAGATCAAGCAAGTCTTCCCCGGCATGCAGCAGGTCCGGACCCTCACCGGCGGGCTGGGGATGGCCGACGGACCGCTCAGCGACGCCCGCTTCAACGAGCCGGGCGGGCTTTGCACGGGCCCCGGTCACTCCCTCATCGTCGCCGACACCAACAATCACCGCATCCGTCTGCTCGACCTCGACCAGCAGGACGTCCGTACGATCCCCATCGACCTCGACGGTCCGGCTTAGCGAGAGCCGACTAGCGGAACTCGGATCCGACCTCCGTGATGAAGCGATCAGCGATCGCCAGCTTCTCCTCCACGCTCGCGCCCAGGTTGAAGTCCGGGATGATGATCTCGTCCACCCCGGCATCCACGTAGCGCTGCACGATCGTCTTGACCTGATCAACGTTGCCCGCGATCACTGGACGTCCCATGCTGGCCGCCTTCTCCACCTCCGCCGCATCGTCACTCAGGACCAGAAGCGCCGCCGCGGAGCGCTGAATGGCCGCCGGATCCCGGCCCACCTTCGAGCAGTGGTCGTCCAGCACCGACATCTTGTGCCGCAACGTGTCGGGATCGCCCCACACGTTCCACTCGTGCGCGTACTTCGCCGCGATCTTCAGCGTCACCTTCTCGCCGCCCCCACCAATCATGATCGGCAGCGGCGACTGCACGGGCTTCGGGTTTAGAGGCGCGTCGTTCACCGTGTAGTACCGTCCCGCGAACGACGTCTTCCCCTCCGAGAACAGCCCCGTGATGATTGCGCAGGCCTCATCCAGGCGGCGCAACCGCTCCGGCATGTCGTAGAACGGAATGCCATAGGCGGCGTGCTCGTTCTCTTGCCACCCCGCGCCCAAGCCCAGAATGAAGCGGCCCCCACTGATCTGGTCAACTCCGGCAGCCATCTTCGCCGTCACCGGCGGATACCGGTACGTGTTGCCATTGACCAGATGCCCGATTCGCACGCGGGGCACGCTCGCGGCGATCGCCGCGACGAACGTCCACGACTCATTCGTGGGTCCCACCGGGTCCGCCACGTTGGGCATGAAGTGGTCCGCGTACCAGATCCCATCCCAACCCGTCGCCTCGACATGGCGGCACAGCCCGATCGTGTCTTCCCAATCGCTCCCCGCTCCCGGCCAAAACCCAAATCGCATCTCGATTCGCTCCTCTCCAACGTTGCTCACGGCCGCTCCGCAGCCTACCGGATGGGCATGCGACGTCCCGCCTTCCCGCTGGCCTGCCAACTCGGCTCGCCCAGACGCACCACGGGCGCGAAGTAACGCGGCCCCACTCGCTCGATCACCTCACCCAGCCCAGCCTTCCGGCATTTGCGCCGAATGTTCGCGACGTGAGTACGCGAGACCCCCGTCGTTCCGCTGGCATATCCCAGCTCGGACCGCAGCTCCTCCCCGGTCACGCCTCCAGGGGCGGCCACCAAGCAGGCCACAATCGTCAGCTCTGACGGAGTCAGAGCGATCTCCCCATCGGCACCGCTCAGCCTCGCGAGATGCGGATCCAGGACCAACGCGGCCGGGGGCAACAATGCCTCCCAGATGCGCCCCACCTCCCGCTCCACGAGTGTGACGCTTGCGGGCATCGCTCCCTCCCACGGTTCGACGGCGACCGCGACGCCCGCCTCCACCAGGCCCGACTCCCACGCCCGCACCGCCCCTTCGAACTCGGTATCGGGCAATCCCCCATCGATAGCGATCCCCGCGAAAACCACGGATGGCCAGGATCGCAGCGCTGCCGGAACGTCGGCCGCCACGTGGAGCTGAGCCCGATCGGGCATCGCGTCCCGCAGCCGCGCCGCAAGCCGCTCGTCCCGAGAGACCAACAGATAACCCATCTCGACCGCTCCAATGTGAGTGATAGCATCCTCCGGCGAGCGAGTTGTATGCCTATCTCTCTGGTAACGGTGTTGCGGATTGTGATCCGCCGCGTCAACGGCAATCGCCGCCTGACGGTGGCCATGATCGTGGGCGTCGTCCTCGCTATCGGCCTGATGTCCAGCACCGTCATCTACCGCGACGCCCTCGACGACCTGGGCCTCAAGTTCGACCTCGGCCGGACCGACCAATCCGAACTCGACCTCCTGATCAGCACCTCCAACCACCTCGCCTCCAGCGACGAATACGAGCGCGACCAACGCACCATCGACCGGCGGCTCGACCCGATCGATCACTTCCTCACGGGACGCACACGCGTGCTCACGACTGCGACCTTCTTCCTCACCCCTCCCGGCGAGGCCGTGACCGAGGAGCCGGACCGGCCCCGCTCGCGCTTCCAATTCCTCAGTGACCTTGAATCCAACATCACGGTCGATGAGGGCACCTTCCCCCCGCGCGAGGCCACCTTCAGCAACCCACCACGGATTGATGTGTCGCTGAGTTCAGAGGCGGCAGCGGCCTTCGGAGTCTCCATCGGGGACGAATTCGACCTGCACCCCTTCTGGCGCGCGGACAAGGAACCGGTACGAGTCATCGTGACGGGGCTGATCAGCCAAACAGACCCAGAGGCCGATTACTGGCGCGACGATCCGGATCGCTTCGTCGTCAACACCCCCGCCTGGAACACCTTCGCCTTCTTCATCGACGAGAACGCCCTCTTCGACGTCCTCGCCGTCTACCTGCCCGACATATCCGCCGACCTCGAAACCATCGCCTACGTCAACCAGGGATCCCTCAACTCACGCAACGCCGCGGAGGCCGCCCTCCTCCTGCGCGCCTCCATGCAGGCCATTGGCGGCGAAGTTGAACGCACGCGCGTTCAGACCCAGCTTCCCAGGGTCCTGGAGACCTTCACCGAAAAGAAGTTTTTCTCTCGCTTGCCCCTCCTGGTCCTTACCCTGCAAGTGGTCGGTATCGTCCTCTACTACGTCGTCATGGTCTCCACCCTCGTCGTCGATCGGCAGAGCGGCGAGATTGCGCTGCTCAAGAGCCGCGGGGCGGGGCTGTACCAGATCGTCTCGGTCTACCTCATCGAAGGCGGCGTCCTCGCGGCCATCGGGATGGCGCTGGGACCGCTGCTCGCCCTGGGCGCCATCGCCGGACTCGGCAAGACCCCACCCTTCGATGGCCTCAGCGGCGGAGACTTCCTCAGCGTGCGCCTCACCGCAGGGGCCTATCTCTGGGGTGGCATCGGCGCCGCTCTCTCCATCCTCGCCCTCGTCTGGCCCGCCTTCCGCGCCAGCAACTACTCCATCGTGCGCTACAAGCAGGCGATCTCCCGCCCCGCGGAAAAGACGGTGATTCAGCGCTACTACCTGGACGTCGTCCTAGTCATCGTCGCGTTGATTTTGTTCTTCCAGCTCCAGGACTCCGGCTCGCTCGTCACCGAGGACCTGTTCGGCGGCTTGGAGCAAGATCCGCTGCTGCTCATCGCCCCCGCCATCTTCATTGTCGCTGTGGGCATCATCTTCCTGCGCATGTTCCCGCTGATCCTCTCGATCGCTTCATGGGCAAGCGACAAATTCGCCGGCATCGCGGTCCAACTCAGCCTCTGGCATCTCGTCCGCGCCCCACTCCAGAATGCCCGGCTCGTCCTGCTCCTCATCCTTGCCACCAGCATCGCCATGTTCTCCGCCACCTTCGGCTCCACGCTCGATCAATCCTTCGAAGATCGCGCCAGCTACCTGACCGGTGCACCGTTGCGCGTCTCGGAGGTGCGGCTGGCTCGCGGGCTCGGCGTCGAACCTTTCCGCGAGACGTTCCAGAATCACCCCGGCGTGGAACGAATCGCGCCCGTCATCCGCAGCGAGGCAACCTACGTCCGCGCGCTCGCCACCACCTTCCGCGCGAGTCTGCTCGGCGTCGACGTCGAGTCCCTCCTCCTCGAGGATGTCGCCTTCTTCCGCGAGGACTTCGCCGCCGTCGACCTCGCGACATTGCTCGAGCCCATCGCAGCGAACGGCGTCGATCCACCGCAGCTCCGAGTCCCGGCTGAGGCGCGCCGCCTCGGCATGTGGCTACGCGTGCCGCAAGGGACTCAGGGAATGCTCGTCTCGGCGCGCGTGCGCGACTCCCTGGGCAGCTATCAAGACATCAGCTTCTTCGGCCTCGACCCCCGCAACCCCGCTCCCGGGGGCTGGCTCTTCGTCGTCGCCCCGCTCGAACCTGACGCGCTCGCACCCGACATCGACTTCCAGATCTCCCCCCTCGCCGACGGCCCCAAAGACGTCGTTTCCGTCTTCATGCGGACCTTCGGCCGCAGCATCTTTTCCGGCGAGGTCTTCTGGGACGACCTCCAATACAGCACCGAAGCAGGCTTCCCCGAACCCCTCATCCAGGAAGGCTTCACCGACGGCACGGTGATTGAACCCTTCGAAGACATCCGGCGTTGGGAGGTCCTCAGCGGCTTGGTGCGCGGCCGCGTCCCCGACGAGTTCAGCATCTCCCGCTCCGACCCCAAAGTCGGGCAAGCCTCCGCCCGCTACGCCTGGACCCAGAGTTTCGGCAGCAGCGGCATCCGCGGCGCCCGTCTCGTGGGCGACCAGGAGCGGCTTGCCGTCGTCGCCAGCGCCGACTATCTCGACGACGCAGGGCTTTTCGTCGGCGATGAGATCGAACTCTCAATCACGGGCGGCTTCATCCCCGCGCGCATCGCCGGCTCCTTCGATCTCTTCCCCACCTACGACCCCCGCGTCGACAGCGGCCTCCTCATCGTCAACATCGATCGCTTCCTCTATTTCGGCAACCGCAACCCTGGGGGCGGCCGCAATCGCACACCCAACGAAGCCTGGATCGTCCCCACCGCAAACGGCGGACTGGAGCTGCTGCGAGCCGATCTCGAAGAAGAGATATTCGGGCGCGTGGAGGTCTTCGACGCTTCCGCCGTGCGCACCGAACAAGAAGAAGATCCCCTCGTCGCCGCCGGTTGGGAAGGGGTACTCTTCCTCGCCTTCCTCGCCGTCCTCATCCTCAGCGCCCTTGGCTTCCTCGTCTCCTCCTTCCTCACCGCTCAGACCCGCTCCCTGGAATTCGCCATCCTGCGCACGATGGGCTTCTCCACCCGCCAGATCCTCAGCGTCGTCTCCTTCGAGCAACTCTTCATCATCTTCGTCGCCATGACCATCGGTACCTTGGTCGGTCTCCGACTCGGCGTGCTCATGATGGAGTTCCTGGGCGTCACGGAACGCGGCGAAGAGGTCATCCCGCCCTTCACACTGGCCATCGACTGGGCGACAATCGGGGTCGCCTACGGGATCCTGCTAGCGGTCTTCCTTGGTACGATCGCGGTGGTTGTCCTGGCCTACGCTCGGCTCGCCGTCGCGCGAACCTTGCGGCTGGGCGAGTCCTAGCAGGCGGATTGGAGCAGTGTCGATGTCGCAACAGGGTGCGCACGGACCTCGGGGGGTGGACACGCCGTCCGCCTACGTCCGCGACGCCGGCCGCGACTCCCAAGACCTGTTCCACATCGTCTGCGAGGACCTCTTCAAGATCTACAAGATCGCCGACCTGGAGGTCGTCGCTCTGCGCGGCCTAGATCTCCGCGTGCGCCGCGGTGAGCTGATGGGAATCGTCGGCTCCTCCGGCTCTGGCAAGTCCACGCTGCTCAACGTCCTCGCCGGCCTCGACCTGCCTAGCGCCGGCGCCGCGTACGTCAACGGCCGCAACCTCATCGCGATGTCGGAAGAGGAACTCGTCGACTATCGCCGCCGCGAGGTCGGCTTCGTCTGGCAGCAGACCGGCCGCAATCTCATCCCCTACCTCTCCACCCGGCAGAACGTAGAGATCCCCTTGGTCCTCAACGGCACCTCGCGACGCCAAGCCAAGCAGCGCGCCGAAGGGCTCCTGGAGTCGGTCGGCCTGACCGGCAAGCTGAAGGCGCTGCCCGACACCCTCTCGGGAGGTGAGCAACAGCGCGTCAGCATCGCCGTCGCCCTCGCCAACGCCCCCAACGTCCTCCTCGCCGACGAGCCCACGGGCGAACTCGACACGCACACCTCAGAGGAGATCTTCGAACTCTTCGCCAACCTCAACAAGGACTTGGGCGTCACCATCATCGTCGTCACGCATGATCCGGCGATCGCCGCCCGCGTCGACCGCGTCGTCGCCATCCGCGACGGCCGCATCGCCACCGAAACCTTCCGCCACTACGAGTACAACTCCGCCGGCGAGCGCACTATCGTCCACCGCGAGTACGCCGTGGTCGACCGCGCCGGCCGCCTCCAGATCCCCAAGAGCTTTATGGATGCCCTCGACTTGCGCGAGCGTGCCCGCGTCCTACTCGCCTCCGACCACGTCACGATCTACCCCGAGGACGCCGGGCCAGAAAAGCCCCCAGAGGAGTAGCCGGTGCCCGACCTCCCCGTCGTCTCCGCCATCGATGTCAACCGCGAGTTCCAGGTCGGCTCTGAGGTCGTCCATGCTGTCCGCGATGCTTCCCTGGAAGTCCATCGCGGAGAGTTCGTCGCGCTCATCGGGCGCTCCGGCTCCGGCAAGACCACCCTCCTCAACATCATCGCCGGCCTCGACAAGCCCACTTCCGGCATCGTCAAGATCGACGGCGAAGACATCACCAAGTACAACGAGCGCCAGCTCACCAACCTGCGCCGCCACAAGATCGGCTTCGTCTTCCAGTCCTTCGGACTGTTGCCTCTGCTTTCGGCCGCCGAGAACGTGGAGATCGCGCTGCGCATCGCTGGAGCAGGCCTGCGCGCCCGCCGGCGCCGCACCGACGAACTCATGGAGATGGTCGGCCTCGCCGGCCGCGCCCACCACCGCCCCTACGAACTCTCCGGCGGCGAACAGCAGCGGGTCGCGATCGCTCGCTCCCTGGCCAACAGCCCCGAACTCGTTCTCGCCGACGAGCCCACCGGCGAACTCGACTCCTCGACCGCCGTCAGCATCTTCGAACTCCTGGGCAGCCTCGTGCAGGAGCAGAACGTCACCATCATCACGACGACCCACGACCGCACGGTTATGGAGTTCGTCCCTCGCATCGAAGAGATGAGCGACGGACACATCCTCACCCCAGATGAGCAGGAGCTGTTCGAATACACCATGCGGGACGAGCGCAGCCACTTCGCGGCCGAGCTCCCCGCCGACATTCAGGAGGAGGTCTCCGCGACCTTCACCCGGGAAACGGAAGTCCGCCACGTGGTCCAGCAGCGGGAGCTGCCCGCCCGGGACGGTCGCCCCCAGCCGGAACCGGAACCCGCGCCCGCCGGAGCCGCCGAAGAGAGCGAGCCCGCCGGGCCCGCCGACTTCCGACCGCCCCCCGACCGCGAACGACCGGACTGGGCCAAGAAAGAGGACTAGCCGGCCTGACCAACCCGGCCTGACCTTCAAAGCGGGATACAGGGCCGGGACTCCAGGTCTACGACGAAGGCGGGAACCGATGCTGCTTGAAAACAAAGTCGCCATCGTGACGGGCTCCACCCGTGGACTCGGCCGTGGCTTCGCCCAAGCGCTCGCCGCCGAA
>JAPUIR010000083.1 GCA_027296805.1 Chloroflexota bacterium
GTCCACGATGCTCTCGCACGAGTCGTAGTCGGAGACGTCCCCGGCCACCGCGGTCGCTTCACCGCCCGCTTCCTTGATCTCGGCGATCGTGGAGTTGAGCGATCCCGGGAGGGGATGCGAGCCTTCCTCGACGGTGCGAGCAGTGGCGATCACCTGCCCGCCCTCCGCCGCGAAGAGTCGCGCGATCTCCGCGCCGATGCCCCGGCTCGCTCCCGTCACGATCGCGACCTTGCCCTCGAGCTTGCCCATTGCAGCGCCTCCTCGTCCCACGGTTCGATATTCGAGCGGACATGATAGGCGTCAGGATGCTTTACGCGCTTCTTACGGACTCGAGGGAACCGGACGCGGCCGGTGGCAGTTAACCCAAGTAGACGTCACGAAAAGAGTCGCTGGATGGAGCCAAGATGAGCGCGCCCAGAGTCGTCCGAGAAGCAGCCGGTGCAGAGGGCGTGCGCATCGAGCCGCTGAGGCCGGCCTCGACGCCGGGCGCGCAAGCCTCGCCGCAGCGCAAGAGCGCGAAGGAGGACGAGAAGCGGGGCTAGTCCGCGCTGCGCTCCTCCACGTCCAGGCTAAAGGGCGGGTACTCCTCCACCATGGAGAGGAAGTAGGTCAGGACTCGCGCGTCCCAGGCGACGTAGCCCATGAGGAATTTCCAGATCCCGTGAGGGACTGACTCAGAGAACAGCACCGTCACGGCTGCGACGAAGCCCAGCGCCAAGGCCAGGATGCCAAGGATCCAGAGCGCGATGAGGTGCGGGATCACCTTGATGATGCGCAGCAGCGCGGAGCCCACGGTGGGTTCCCCCGTGGGCGTGTAGTCGTAGTGCAGCGATCCGCCCTCGCCCCACTCGGGGAAGTCATCGCTGGCGAAGAACATGTAGCCCTGCAGCCCCATGATGAACGCGACGACCTTGCCGTAGATCTCGCCGTAGCGCTCGTGGAAGCTCTGGTCGCCGCGTTGGGCAACGAGGACCGCCGAGATGACGGGGCCGGCGAGCAGCAGAAAGCTGTTGAAGAGATACGTCACCACGACCCAGAGGCCGATCCGCAAGATTAGATGCACGCGTTGGAAGCGGTCCGGCTTGGCGACGCTGACGCTGACTGGATAGGCACTCATCGCGGCTTCGGACATGACGTTCCCCCCTCGCCCTCGTGCAGGGCTAATGCGGGCACACTACTGCACTGCGCGTGAGGCGAGCGCGGGGGCGAGGGCTGGGCTAGGCGTTGGCCTGACGGATCAGGTAGTCATCGTGGACGGGATCGAGGATCTCGACGAATTCGGCGTAGTGCTCGCGCAGGAGGGCCACGAAATCCTTCGTGGTGATGGAGCGGCGCGACCAGTCAACGTCGTCGGGGATGTCGTCGAGGCTCCCGGCGGTGGCGCAGAAGAAGACGATAAAGCGCTCCGTGCCGAGAGGCAGGTCGGTGGCCTCTTTCGTGGAGGTGAGACGCAGCCGTGCGCCCTGGTACCAGTCCGTGATCTGGATGCCCCAGAGTTCGCGCGCGGTCTCCTTGAGCCAGCCATCGAAGCCCTTGCGGTCGTCGCCCACTGGCAGCGCCAGGGAGGCCGGATCATCGAGATCCTGTTCGACCGTCGGCAGCGACCACGGCTCGGAGGGGTCACCCTTGCGCACCACCACGGCCTTGCCGTCCTTGCGCCAGGTCAGGATGTAGGCCCGCTGAACCTGCTCGAGGGGCGGGAGTTCAGCGGTCATCTCGTTGCGGGAACGAAAGCGGTCGTCATCGAAGCGCTTCTCGATGGTCCAGTGACGAATGCGCTTTTTGACGAGCGCGGCTTTCTTCTCCGCCTCCATCATCGCTTGCTGGATCTGGGGATCGTCGGTCGCCACTGGCGCCTCCTTCCGCCGCCGCCGGGGGATCTACCCGTGAGGGGGCTCTTCGGTAAAGCGGGTCCGTCCCTCAATCGTGGAGAGGCGGCCCACGCCGGGGAACGTGTTGTGCACACAGATTACGAGGTGATCGCCTTCGATGGCATCCGCGATCAGCTTCTTTTTCGTCTCGATTGACACGAGGGGCAAGATGTCGAAGGCGGAGATCCAGGCAACGCGCTCGAGCTGAAGTTTGTGTTGGGTGACGTCGCCAAGGTAGATCGCTGTCGCTCCGCCGTTGGAGATGACGACCGAGGCGTGGTCCTGCGTGTGGCCCGGTGTCTCGATCACGGTGATGTCGGAGGTGACGACGGTCTCGCCGTCGATGAACTCCACCTGGCCCGCTTCGTCGACGGGGTGGAGGTTCTCGCCTAAGTAAGTTGCTCGCGTGCGCTCATTGGGGTGGGTCGCCACCTCCCACTCGGCGCGCTGGATGTAGTAGCGGGCGTTGGTGAAGGTGGGGCGCAGGGTCTCGCCGTCGAGACAGGTGTTCCAGCCGCAATGGTCGGCATGGAGGTGGGTGTTGATCACGATGTCGACCTCGTCCGGACGGACGCCGTTGGCCGCGAGGTCGTGTAGGAGTCGTCCGTGGTGGGGCTCCTGGCCTCGGCCGCGGAGCTGTTCGAAGTCTTTGTTGCCCTGGCCCGTCTCGATCAGGACGGTCTTGCCGTCGGACTGCAAGAGGACGCAGTTGAGGCCGAGCGGGATCTGGTTGAACTCGTTGGTGGCGCCGGTCACGCGGGACCACATCACCTTCGGCACGAGGCCGAAGACCGCGCCCGCGTCGAGCCAATTGGTGCCATCGGAGACGACAGTGAGCTGCAGGGCTCCGACGTTGTAAGAGGGACTGGGCAAGGCCTGCTCCACGTCCGCTCCACCCACTGCTCCGTTCGGAGGGGGCAGTGAGGGTACCACGGGTGTTGCGGGCCTTCGGGAGGCGCCGCGGAGCGCGGCAGGCCTGCTCAGAAGGACATACGCGAGCGAGGGAAGGCGGGTGGTCCGACGACATCCGCCTCGATCCCGGGGGTGAGCGGTCCGTAGCGCCGGTGGCTGACGTCGCGGGCCGGCCGCCGCGGCGTATCGCTGAATAGGGCGTGCCGGAGTCGGATGGCCGCCTGCGTGATGCGCCTTGCCAGCGGCTGCGAGCGTCGGCGTGGGAGGTCCAGGAAGACGGGCTGCTGCGCGGGGATGCGCTCGTTCATGGCTGCGATGACCACTTCGTCGGGGATCAGGTACATGGGGGTCCTCCTCTGCGGCTGGCTTGTGCGCGCTTGTCTGTGCCGACTGTTTCGTGAGGGCTAGGCGGCCTCGTTGGTTTCACTGACGAGAGCGACGTCGGCGGCCAGCCCCTCGGGGAGCGCCGGCCGATCGAACTCGACCTGGAACTCGGCGACGTCGTCTGCCTGGCTGGCGCGCCTGCGCCGGGGAATCATGACGAGCGCCGCCACAGTGGCGAGCGCCATCACGCCGGCGCTGACCAGCAGGCCGGTGGTGAAGGCATCGATGAAGGCGGTGTTGGCGGCCTCCACGACGGCGGCCGCGATCTCAGCGGGGAGGGAAGCCGCGGCGACGTTCGCGATGCCGATGCCCTCCCCGATCGTGTCCACCAGATCGGCGGGGACCACCCCGCTCAGGCTGTCGTCCACGTTGGAGCGATAGATGTTGCTCACGATGGAGCCGGTGATCGCGATGCCAAGGGCGGCGCCCAGCTCACGGCTGACGTCGTTGACGGCGGAGCCGATGCCGGCGTCGTTGACGGGGACCGCGGCCATGACGGTGTCGGTCAGGGGCGCAAGCGCCATGCCGCCGCCGAAGCCGAAGGCGGCCAGGCCGAGGCCGATCGTGAGATAGCTGCTGTCGGCGTCCAGGTTGGAGAGCCAGATCAGACCGCCCACCACCGCGACGC
>JAPUIR010000084.1 GCA_027296805.1 Chloroflexota bacterium
TGTCGCCCGACAATCTGCTGGCGTTCGTCAACGGCCCCCTGACCGGAAGTGAGGCGACGATGAGCGGCCGGCTCGCGGTTGTCTCCAAGTCCCCACTGACGGGCACGGTGTCGGACAGCCACATCGGGGGCTGGAGCGCCGCGCGGCAGCGCTGGGCCGGCTTCGACGCGTTGCTCTTCAAGGGCCGGGCCGAGAGTCCCGTCTACGCCTTCGTGGAGGACGGGACCGTCGAGATCCGGCCAGCGGACGATCTTTGGGGCAAGGGCGTGCACGAGACCGTCCAGGTCCTGCGCGACCGCTACGGCGACAACGTTTCGGTCAGCGCGATCGGCCAAGCTGGGGAGAATCTGATCCGATTCGCTTCGATCATCAATGAGGACGACCGGGCCGCCGGGCGCGGGGGGATGGGCTGCGTGGCCGGGTCGAAGAACCTCAAGGCCGTGGTCGTCCGGGCGACCAAGGCCACGATGCCCAAGCCCCAAAACCGCGAGGCCTGGAAGGAAGCCCACCGCGTCTCGCTCAAGGCCATCATGGACAGCGAAGTCACGGCACCGAAGACGGGCGGGCTCTCGGTCTACGGCACCAACGTGCTGACCAACCCGGTCAACGCCGTGGGCGCGATGGGGACCCGCAACTCGCAGACCACCACCTTCGCGGACGCCGAGAAGCTGAGCGGTGAGACGGTACGCGAGACGATCCTTGTCGCGGAGCCCACCTGCCACGCGTGTCCGGTCGCTTGCAAGAAAACCGTCGAGATCACCGAGGGCCCCTACAAGGGGCTGCGTATGGAGTCCTTCGAGTACGAGCCCGCCTGGTCGCTGGGCGCGAACTGCGACAACTCCGACGTCGGCGTTGTGGCCAAGATCATCGACCAGTGCAACGACTACGGCATGGACGCGATCGAGATGGGGAATCTGCTCTCCGCCTACATGGAGGCGACGGAGAGCGAATTCGTCAGCGGTGGCGGGCTTGCCTGGAGCGACGGCGAAGCGATGGTCGAGACCGTCGATCAGATCGCCACACGGGAGGGGATCGGAGACGTCCTCGCGGGAGGCACGCTACGGGCCTGCGAGAGTTGGGGGCACCCAGAGATCGCCATGGTCGTGAAGGGGCAGGCCGTCGCGGCCTACGACCCGCGCGGAATCAAGGGCGAGGGCATTGGCTACGCCACGAGTAATCGCGGCGCCTGCCACCTGCGTGGCTACACGCCCGCCTCGGAGCTGCTGGGCATTCCCATCAAGACGGACCCGTTGGAGTGGAAGGGCAAGGGCGATCTGCTCAAGATCTTCCAAGACCTGCACGCCTTCTCGGACTCGCTGGACCTCTGCAAGTTCAGCGCCTTCTCGCAAGGCGCCGAGGAGTATGCGGCCCAGTATTCGGCGATCGTGGGCCGGGAGCTGACGGCGGACGAAGTGATGCAGACGGGCGAGCGGATCTACAACCTGGAGCGGTACTTCAACAACCTCAACGGCTTCGACGGTAAGGACGACTCGTTGCCCGAGCGCTTCCTCAAGGTACCGGGCACCGGTGCCGCGGCCGGCTCCGTTTGTGAGCTGGACGAGATGAAGGTGGAGTACTACGCGGCTCGAGGCTGGGACGACGGCGTCGTGCCGGAAGAGAAGCTGCGCGAGCTGGGCATCTCCGTCTAGCGATGGAGGTCCGGGTTTACGCCACCCTGCGGCCGATCGTGGGCGGACGCAGCGTGGACGTTCCGTCGAGCGAGGACTCGGTGGGCAAGATGCTCACGCATCTCGTGGATCGCTTTCCGGACCTACGCGAACGGCTGATCGACGACGAGGGCGCCGTGCGTCCCTACGTCGCGGTCATGGTCAACGGGCGGGATATCCGCCACACGGGCGGGCTCGACACCGCCATCCCGTCCGACGCCAGCATCGATATCTTCCCGCCCGTGGCCGGAGGTGCGACGCCGGATGCGGAAGGCCGGGTGGAGATCTCGCTGCGAGGACTGCCGGAATGGCTGATCCGGAAGTACCTAGGCGAGATGGGCGCTTCCTCTGACGCCGACGACGGCCCCGGGATGTGCACTGAGGACTGGGCGGTGCGTTGGAGCACCCGTCGGGTGGCGCTGCCAGGCGGCAGCGCCATGGCGCTGACCCAGTTCGACATCGTCTTCACGGGGGCCGCGGACGTGCTGCCGGGCGTGGAGGAGGCGTTCATGAAGAAGGCGCAGCGGGGCGGGGGCTGAACTCGGGCGTCGGCCGATCGGGGGCGAACTACCCGTCCGCAGCCAGGATCACACCCCCGGCGACGGTGTGGTTCGACGCTTCGTCGATCAGGATGAAGCTGCCCGTGGCTCGGTTGGTCTTGTAGGGATCAATCAAGAGGGGGGTGTTGGTGCGAAGGCGCAGCCGCCCGATCTCGTTGAGCACGAGCGAGTCGGCGTCGGTGTCGAGTTCCAGGGTGTTGACGTCAAGGCGGGACTCGATCTCCTCCACGACAACCCGGGCTGAACGGGTCGTGTGCTTGATCCCCAGCCTCGCGCCCGGAGTCAGCGTGTAGTCCTTGGTCATCCAGCAGACCATCGCTTCGAAGTCCCGAGTCGCGAGTGGCGGGTTGTCGACGTCAGAGATCATGTCGCCCCGCGACACGTCGATGTCGTCGGCGAGGCGCAGCGTGACCGACATGGGGGGGAACGCCTCGTCCAGCGCTCCGTCCCGCGTCTCGATCGAGGCCAGGGTCGTCTCGATGCCAGCGGGTAAGACGACGACGCGGTCTCCCGGCTTAAAGACGCCGCTGGCAACGGCCCCGGCGTAGCCCCGGTAGTCGTGATGTTCGTGGCTCATGGGGCGGACCACGTACTGCACCGGGAAGCGGCCGTCGCGCAGGTTGTGATCAGACGCGAGTTCGATCGTCTCTAGGTACTCCAGGACCGAAGGTCCGTCGTACCAGGGCGTGTTCTTGGATCGATCGACCACGTTGTCGCCCAGCAGCGCTGAGACCGGGATGGCGGAGACATCCTCGATGCCCAGCTTGGCCGCGAAGGCGCGGAACTCCGACGTGATGGCGTCGAAGATCGCTTGGTCCCACTCCACCAGGTCCATCTTGTTCACGCAGAGTGCGAAGTGGGGGATGCCCAGCAAGGCGGAGATGTAGGCGTGTCGACGCGTCTGTTCCAGCACGCCGTTGCGGGCATCGACGAGGACCAGGGCGAGGTTCGCGGTGGAGGCGCCGGTGACCATGTTGCGGGTGTACTGCACGTGGCCGGGGGTGTCGGCCAGGATGAACCTGCGCTTGGGTGTGGCGAAGTAGCGATACGCGACATCGATCGTGATGCCCTGCTCGCGTTCGGCGCGCAGGCCGTCGGTCAGCAGGGCGAGGTCCACGTACTCATCGCCGCGCTGCTTGCTGGTTCGCTCCACCGCTTCGATCTGGTCGTCGAACGTGGCCTTGGAGTCGAACAGCAGGCGGCCGATCAAGGTGCTCTTGCCGTCGTCGACGGACCCGGCGGTCGCCAGGCGCAGCAAGTCACCCTCGGCGAAGGCGTGGGTCAGGTCGGCGATCTGCCGCGATTCGGGGGCGTCGTCGCTCACAACGGTGGTTCGCTTCGAATAGTGTGTCGTGGTCACGGTACCGCCCCGCGGGACCTCAGTCCCGGCCGGATGGCTGGGGCTAGAAGTAGCCCTCTCTCTTGCGGTCCTCCATCGCCGCCTCCGAGACGCGGTCGTCGGCGCGGGTCTGGCCGCGTTCCGTGATGCGAGTGCGGGCGATCTCGGCGACGACGGCCTCCAGCGATCCCGCCGACGATTCCACGGCAGCCGTGCAGCTCATGTCGCCCACGGTGCGGAAGCGCACGCTGGTTGCGAAGAGCTCCTCGCCCTCGATCAGGGGGACGTACGGTCCGTGGGCGTAGAGCATGCCGTCGCGCCAGAACACCTCACGCTGGTGCGCGAAATAGATCGAGGGCAGAGCGATCCCCTCCACGTCGATGTATTCCCAGATGTCGAGTTCGGTCCAGTTCGAGATCGGGAAGACGCGGATGTGTTCGCCTGGCCGGTGGCGGCCGTTGTAGAGGCTCCACAGCTCCGGACGCTGGTTCTTGGGGTCCCATTGTCCGAAGTCGTCGCGGAATGAGTAGATGCGCTCCTTGGCCCGGGCCTTCTCCTCGTCCCGTCGCGCGCCACCGAACAGAGCATCGAAACGATGCTCCGCGATCGCGTCGAGCAGGGTGACCGTCTGGAGTTGGTTCCGGGAGGCACGCGGCCCCGTCTGCTCGACGACGCGCCCGGCGTCGATGCTCTCCTGCACCGAGGCCACCAGCAGGTCGACTTCGTACTGAGCGACCATGCGGTCGCGGTACTCGATCACTTCCGAGAAGTTGTGCCCGGTATCGATGTGCATGACGGGGAAGGGGATCTTGCCGGGCCAGAACGCCTTGCTGGCAAGGTGGAGAATGACAGCGGAGTCCTTGCCGCCGGAGAAGAGCAGCACCGGCCGCTCGAACTCGGCCGCGACCTCGCGAATGATGTAGATCGCTTCGGATTCGAGCGCGCGAAGGTGGGGGATCCGCTTGCGGGTCTGCCCAGAGTCGGGCGGCGATCCAGCGCTGCCGGTCGAGACCATGATTCCCTCAGGCCCGGCGCACCATGCTCCGCGCGAAATCAAAGAATACTAAAACGGCCACTTATCTCAAGATTGCTCTGGTGATCAGGTTACGCGACGGATGCTTACCCAGGGGAGATGGGTATCATCAGCGAGACAGATCCTCGAGTCGCGGCCTCAGAGGAGGGACTTCCAATGCGGATTGGCACTGTGAAGGAGATCTGGCGCTACCCCGTCAAGTCCATGGCCGGCGAACAGATCGAATCGACGACGGTCGGCGCGCTGGGAGTGCCCGGCGATCGCGCTTGGGCGCTGCGCGACGAGGAGGCGGGCGAGATCCGCGGAGCGAAGAAGATCCCCGGTCTGCTCCACTTCGCAGCTCGTTACTTAGGAGATCCGGCAGGAGACTACGATCCGATCCCGATCGCGATCACCACTCCCGATGGGACCACGGTCTCGAGCGAGGAGACGGACGTTTCGAAGTCGCTGAGCGCCGCCGTTGGGCGGGAGGTCACGCTCGTGGCGCGCCCGGATCCTCAGGTCGACACGGCACACTACTTGCCGGGCAAGCAGATGTTCGACGATCCGATGGAGAACCTCCGCCACATACTCGGCCTGGAGGGGGACGATCCGATCCCGGACCTGTCGGGCCTTCCGGCGAACCTGCGCGAGTACATCGGGCCACTGGGGACGTATTTCGACTGCTTCCCGCTACACATCCTCACCACGGCTTCGCTGGATGAGCTGCAACGGCTCAGTCCGGAGGCGAACTTCGATGTGCGCCGCTTCCGCCCCAACGTTCTGCTGGAGGCGGACGCGGCGCTCACGGGCTTCGCCGAGTCGGACTGGGGCGGGCGCACGCTGCGCATCGGTGAGGTTGTGATCGAGGTCAACACCTCCGCCGTACGCTGCTCTATGCCGATGCAATCGCAGCAAGGCCTGGAGTTCGACAAGGGCACGCTGCGCACGGTCAAAGATCACAACGGGCAGCACGTAGGTATCTACTGTTCCGTCACGACGCCCGGCCCGATCGCGGTGGGCGACGAGGCCACGCTCGACTGAGCCATGATCAGCGATCGACGTTTGGCCCGCTTCCGACAGATCCTCGAGCGCCGCCAGCTCGACCTTGAGGTGGTGTTGGATAACATCTACGACGCGCACAACGCCTCCGCCGTGGTCCGCACCAGCGATGGATTTGGCGTGGGAGCGGTCAATCTGCTCTACACGGAGGAGGCCTTTCCCGACATCTCGAAGGGGGTCTCCGGCCACGTGCGCAAGTGGACGACCTTCCACGATCACACGGACGCCGCGACCTGTGTCGAGACGCTGCATGCCCGTGGGCTAGAGGTGGTCGCGACGCGGGTCGATCCGGCGGCGAGCTCTCATCTGGAGATCGATTGGACGCAGCCGATCGCGCTGGCGCTGGGCAACGAGCAACGGGGCTGCACAGCGGAGCTGATCGCCGCCGCCGATCGCGCCATCGCAATCCCGATGCAGGGGATGGCGCAGTCGTTCAACGTGTCGGTTGCGGCCGCAGTCGTGTTGGGCGAGGCGTTCCGACAGCGTCAAGCCGCCGGCCGCTACGCGGCTAGTTGGAGCGACGAGAAAGAGGCGATCCTGCGCGCCTGGCTCGAACGGGAAGAGCCGTGGGAGGATCCGCCGGGGCCGAAGTGACGCTTGACGTGCTTCGAGTGACGAGTCGCGGCTCAGCCGACCAGGACCCTGCCCGCCTCGCGGATTGACTCGACGTCGAAGGGTGGCCCTGTGAGCAGGATCAGGCGCTGGAGTTCGCGCTGCTCGAGGTCGGTCCGTTCGCGGCTGCCCGCCCGCAGATACGACTCCTGGAGCCCGGTAAAGGCGGAGATCTCGAAGGGGCCGTCGTTGGTCGAAGCGGAGTGCGCTTCGCGCGCGGTCTCGGCCAATTCCGGCAGGGAGGGGAGTTGGGCGGGCAGGTTGAAGCCGTCGGCGTATTCGCCCGCCAGGGCCGCCATCTTCGGACCGAAACCGCCGACGACTATCGGCGGCGGGCTCGAGGGTTGCATGAAGCCCCGGGCGTTGCGGATCTGGTAGTAGCGGCCCTCGAACTCGCCGTCGCCCGACCACAAGGCCCGCATCGCCCGGATCGACTCGATCAGTCGCGCGCGTCGCTCGGCGTCGCCGGGCACGGGGCGGCCGAGCGCTTGCTGCTCCGCGCCGTAGGGGGTGTCGATCCCGCCGCCCGCGCCGATTCCCAGTACCAAGCGCCCTTCGGACACCTCCTGGAGCGTCGCGGCCATGTTGGCCAGCGTGCCGGGGTCGCGGTTGGCGACGTTCAGCACCAGCGGTCCCAGCGTGACTCGTGAGGTGGCTTCCGCGAGGGCGGTGAGCACCGTCCAGCACTCCGGGACCGGCGCCTGCCCCGCGGCCCCGCCGCCTTGCAGGTGGTCCCAGGTCCAGATGCCGTCGAAGCCGGATTCCTCCGCGGCGACGGCGGCACGTCGTAGACCGGCGTAGTCGGCGCCGAACGGGATCAGGAGGAGATCGGTCTGCATCGGGGAGTCAGCTTTTCCGATCCTGCTTGTCGCTGCCGGGCTTGCGGTCTTTGCGCTTGTCGTTCTTGGGCCGGGGGAACATCGCCTTGCCGATGTTGATCAGGGCGATGTCATGGGCGATGCCCATGACCATCCCGGCCCGGGCGTCGCGGAAGTAGCGTTCGAAGGGCAGGCGCTTGGCGAAGGCGGTGCCGCCGCCGAGCGTCATCGCCTCCGAGGTGACCACGGTCGCCAACTCGTCGCACGCGACCTTGGCCTCGAAGAAGACCCGGGGCGGCGGTTCCCGGCCGGCGTCGAAGGCGGCACAGACCGATTGCAGCAAGGCGCGGCTGCGTTCCAGCTCGACGCTGAGCGTGGCCATGCTGCGTTGGATCGTCTCCACCTCACCCATGGGGCGTCCGTCGGCCAGGGTGGTCTCTTTGATGTGGTTGTGGAGCAAGTCGTAGCAGCCGCCGGCGACGCCGAGGTAAACGGCGGCGTAGGAACCGAGCACGACGGGCAGCACACCGAAGAGCCCGGCTCCGTTGGCGCCAACGCGGCGGGCTTCGGGGATGAAGCCGTTGAACGTCATGGGCGAGCTCTGGTTGCCGCGCATGCCCAGGCCGTCCCACGGTTCGTCGATCGTCCAGTCCAGATCGTCGGATTGGATCTGGAAGGTGAGCGGCTGCGGCTTCTCGCCCTCCTTCTCCAGAGAGCACATGAAGAAGTAGGTGTCGGCAATGCCGGCCGCGGTGACGAAGGCTTTGCGGATGTTGCGCACCTCGTAGCCGCCTTTGACCTGGTGGACCTGCGCCTTGGGCGCACCGGCCCAGGCGCCGCCCTGGTGGCCGGATTCGCTGCCGGCGACCGTGCTGAGCCATTCGCCGGAAGCCAGGCGCGGAACGACACGCTCCGCCTGCTCCGGCGTCGGATCGCGCGAGACCAGCTCGATGCTTTCTAGGTGCATCTTGTAGATCAGCGCGGTCGAGGGGCAGGCCCTGGCCAGCGCTTCGGTCACGAGGGCGAAGGTCAGTAGGCCTTCGCCTTGGCCCCCATGGTCCTTGTCCACCCGCAGGCCGAACAAGCCTGCCTCGCGCAGGGCGTCGAGCTGTTGGGTGGGGAACGCTGCCTCACGGTCGACCTGCGCCGCATGTGGCGCCAGCACTTCGGTCGCGATCGATTCCGCTCGCTCCAGCCAGCTCTGCTGCTCGTTCGACAAGGGGAAGTACGCCATGCCGCCTGCTTTCTCACGTCCGGCTGCCCGGGCGCGGCGATGCTAGAGCGGAGCCGGACGCTTCGCTATCCTTCGTCCTTCGCACGAGTGGAATCACCCGGAAGGCGGGACTAATGGGCGCACAGCTGGCGAAGGACGCGATCGACCTCGGCATCGTGGTCAAGGACAAGGACGCGGCGCTGAAGTTCTACCGGGACACCCTGGGCTTCGAGTTCGTGGAAGAGACCGATATGGGCCACGGGACGCTGATGCAGCGCCTGAATTGCGGCAACACGCTAATCAAGCTGTTGACCTTTGCGGAGACGCCGAAGGCTTCCGCCCCGCCAGGGGGCATCATTGGGGGCACGGGCTACCGCTACTGGACGATCTTTGTCTCCAACTTGGAGGAGCTCGTGGCCGAGGTGAGAGCGGCCGGGTACAGCGTGCCGTGGGACATTCGGGAGATCCGGCCCGGCGTCACGATCGCGATGGTCGAGGATCCGGACGGCAACTGGGTCGAGCTGATTCAGGGCTAGTGAGCGGCTCCTTGCCCACGCGGTGACGGTCGCGTGGTCAAGAACGTGTGCTTGCCCCGGCTGCCGCGTGGCGGCGGGCGAGATGGTGAAGTCTCCAGCACGGAGCGCCCGCTAGACTGCCGAAATGGACGAGCAAGAGTCGACTTTCGACCTCGCCGCACTCGAAGAGGGGCAAGAGCCCCTCGAGGAGGGGCCTCTTCCGCTGCCCGGATTCCCGGCCCCGCCCATGCCGGCGGAAGACGCTCCCCCCGGGGAGTGGGATGGTCCGCCCCGGCCCGAGGAGCGGGCGTCGGCGTCCGATAGCGAATCGAGCGACGGGCAACTCAGTCTGGCCATCGGGCAGCGCGGCCCAGTGGAGGCGCAGCCGCCCCGACCAGAGCCGGACGCGCCTCCCGCGCCCCCAGCCCCGCCGCCAAGTGTGGAAGTGGAGGTGGTCCAGGAGCCGGTGGATCTGGAGGGGCTGAGCACCTCCGAGGTCGCGGATCGGGTTGAGCGTGGGGCGGTCAACATCGAGCAGACGGAGGAACGCACGAACTGGGACATCGTGCGCGACAACAGCCTCACGTTCTTCAACATGGTCTTGTTTTCGCTGATCTCGGCGCTCTTCGTGCTCGCCATCGTGGAGCAGGAGATCGGCTTCTTTCAGGACGGGATCTTCGTTGGGATCGTGGTGGCGGCGAATGTGGCGATCGGGACAGTGCAAGAGATCCGCGCGACGAACATGCTGCGGCGCATCGTGGCGCTGTCCGCCCCGCGCGCCCGGGTGATCCGGGACGGAAGCGAGCAGGAGATCCTGGCGGAAGAGGTGGTCCAGGACGACCTCTTGGCACTGGCCCCTGGGGACCAGGTGGTCGCGGACGGTCCGATCGTCGCGAACACGTGCGAAATCGACGAGTCGTTGCTGACGGGTGAGTCTTCGTCGA
>JAPUIR010000085.1 GCA_027296805.1 Chloroflexota bacterium
GTCGGCCAGCCGGTGCTCCGGATCGATCAGGCTTGGATGCGTCGGCTTCGCCGCCTCGATCCAGGGTCGCGCGTCATCCGCGCTCTTGTCTTCCGCCACCGTGATCACCATGAAGTTGTTGTCTTGGAACTCGGCGTAGACGTCCTGCCAGACCGGCAGGTCTTCGCGGCAGCCTCACCAGGAGGCGTAGGCCACCAGCAGCACCTTCTTGCCTCGATGATCGGAGAGGGAGTGCAAGTTGCCATCCAGGTCGGGCAGAGTGAAGTCGGGCGCCTCCAACGATGCCAGCGCCGCGGCCCGATCCTCTGCCGCCGTGCCGAGGAAAGCTGCGCCCGCGTCCGCATCCAGCGCCAACGGCCGCCCGCTGAGGGCGGCGAACGCCGCCAGATCGACGCCCGCATTTGTGACCAGATCCGACCCCTCCGGGACGGGGTAGCAGAGCGCCCCGCGACACAGCCCCTCCGGCTTGAGTTCGAAGTCGAGCGCCTCCAGCGGGATCCGCAGCAGAGCGGCGTCCGGTTGTGTGGGCGCCGTTCGCGCGTTGCCTTCATCGATCAAAGTGAACGTCGTAGCCGACATCTCATCCTCCGCTCCGGCAGTCCGGCTCGATTCTCGACAGGGAACGACGCTCGCGCAAGCGCGCGCCCCACGGCTCCCCCCGGCGAGACGCCCGCCCCTACTCCGATCGCGCCTCCGACTCCGCCCGTTCCACCACCTTGCGGAACGTCTGCGGGACCCCAATCCGGCGCAACACCCAGGATCGGAAGCGAGGCGACAACTCCCCCAGCACAAGCATCGGCCGCATCGGTGGACGGTTGACGTAGACCTCCGCGCTATCCCGCTGCACGGCGTGTACCACGGCGCTGGCGACCGCGCCCGGCGTCGTGGCTCCAGCCAGGCGCGGCTGACGGATGCCCTGCGAGATCCCCGCGTCCGCCCACATACCGCTCTCCACCACGAATCCCGGACAGACCACCGACGCGCCCACTCCGCTGCCGTGCAGCTCCTCGCGCAGAGACTGCACGAACGCGATCTGGCCGGCTTTGCTCGCGGCGTAGACCGACTCGTAGGGCGAGCCCACCTTGCCCGCCAGCGACGCGATCATCACCACGTGCCCCCGCCCGCGATCCAGCATGCCCGGCAAGACGCGTTTGGTAAGCAGGATCCCCGCGGTCAGGTTCACGTCGATGATCTGCGCCGTCTCTTCGTCGCTACTCGTCTCGAAGCGCCGCGTGGCCGTGATGCCAGCGTTGTTGACGAGCAGATCGACCGCGCCGAACTGCTCTTCCGTCGCCTCCACGATCCGGTCCAGCGTCGAGTGGTCGCTCAGGTCGGCCGGCATCGCGATCGCGTGCTGCCCCGCCGATCCGAGTTCCGCCGCCACCTGCTCCAACCCCGCCGCCGATCGCGCGACGAGCACGATGTTCATCCCCTCGCGGCCGAGGGCGCGGGCGATCTGTGGTCCGATCCCGCGCGACGCCCCCGTCACGATCGCCGTGCGGCCCTCCAGCTCTTTCATCGTCGCCTCCCAGCTCCAGCATTCTCCCTGCGGGCGCGCAGTATCCCGTCCCCTCGACGGAGCCGCCTCCGGCCCCTCACTGGCGACCGCCCTCCACGCGCGCTAGCCTCGGGCGGACCAGCGAAAAGGGAGTTCCCGATGACCAAGGTGCATTTCGGCGTCACCATTCCGCAGATCAAGCGAACCTGGGATGAGTCCAAGCGCGCCGCGCTCGCGTTCGAGGAGATGGGCTTCGACTCTATCTGGGTCAACGATCACCTTTACGGCCCCACCTCGCCCGCGATCCCGATCCTGGAGGCCTGGTCCATGGTGGCGGCCTTGGGCGCGGTGACCGAGCGCGTCGAGATCGGCACGCTGGTCACGCCCGTCGGGATGCGCAACATCGCCCACCTGGGCAAGATCATCGCCACCGCCGACAACATCGCCGGCGGGCGCGTCATTCCGGGGCTCGGCGCGGGCTGGATGCGACGCGAGTACACCGACTTCGACGTCCCCTTCCCGGACATGAAGGATCGCCTCGGCCAGCTTCGCGAGGCCGTCGATGTGCTGAGCCAAATGTGGGACCCGGACACCGATGAGGTCAGCTACGAGGGGCAGTACTTCCGCACCGAGAACGTCGTCACCCAACCCAAGCCGCCGCGCAAGCCGCCGCTCCTGATCGGGGGCGCGGGCGAGAAGGTGACCATGAAGATCGCCGCTCGCTCCGCCGACATCTGGAACAACGTCGCCGGCGCGCAAGACGATCTCGCCCACAAGGTCGAGGTGCTCAAAGCCCATTGCGAGACGGTCGGTCGCGACCCCAGCGAAATCACCATCTCGCAGCAATGCCTGGTCACGATTGCGGAGGATGAAGAAGCGGTCGCGCCCATGATCGAAACCGCCCAGAAGATCTTCGGCGGCCACATGGGCAACCCCGGCGGAGCGCTCGCCCTCTCCGGCACGCCCGAAACCATCAAGGGCCGCATCCAGCAGCACGTCGATCTTGGCTGC
>JAPUIR010000086.1 GCA_027296805.1 Chloroflexota bacterium
GACCGCCGCGCGCGGGGTTCTGCAGCGCGCTCACGTAAACCGCTTCGCTGGGCAGACTGTGGGCGCCGAGCACCGGCACCTGCAGGTCCGCGACGACTCCTATGACGGTGTACCAGTCGTCCATGCCCCTGCCGAGCTTGATTTTCTTGCCCAGCGGGATCCCTGCCTCGAACGAGCTGCGAGCGAACGTCTGACTGACGATCGCCACCGGCTCAGCGCCTATTCCATCCGACTCGTCGAACGCGCGCCCTTGCAGCAATTCGATATCCGCTAGGGCGAAGTAACCTGGCGCCACCGAATGGTGATCGGCCACCGCGCCCCACATGGGCACCAACAACCCACCGCGAATGCACCTCCCGCACTGAGTGGTGACGTGCGCCCGCACTCCGAGGCCCAGCAGTGCCCCGGTGCTGGCGATGCTCTCGGCGACCAGGTCCGGGATGGCCTCCACCGACTCCAGCAAATCGGACCAGGCGCCCGCGGCAGGAGCGGTCCCGGAAATCACCATCACCTGCTGCCCGCCCTCTTGCTGCCCGTCCACCACCGCGGCCGGAGGGGCTTCGATCGCGGCGGACAACGCGACCGCACCCACTAGAGCGGTCCCCGCGACGGCGGTGTGAACCGCAGGAGCGGCACGCCGGAAAAACACCGCCGCGGGATCCGCCGTCATGCGCGCACCGGCGCGCAGGGAATCGGCCGCTTCAGGGCCACGTCCGAGTCTGATACCGATGCCGACGTGAGCCAGACCGGCAATACCAGCCAACACGACGAGCGCGGCCGCCACGGAGATGACGGCGTCCAGTGTCAGTGCGTCCTGCATCAACACCCCCGGCCACGCAGCGCGCAAGGCGCCTCCGAGCGTCAACCCCAATACGAGACCGAGTGATGCCCCTGCAAGCGCGAGGGTACGAAGCTGGGCCAGCAGCATGCGCACCAGACTCCATGGATTCGCGCCCATGGCGCTGCGAATTGCGAGCTCCTGCCGACGGTCGGCGGCGTTCTCGGCGAGCAGGATGATCGCGTTCAGCGTCGCGACCGCGATCGCGGCCAGCACCAATGCCGCCAACAGACCTATGAGTCGCTCCAGTGCCGCCGCCTGGAACTCGACGGGCCACATGGCCCCTACGGACCAAAGCACGCCCAGCCCCTCGCGAGCCATGGGCTCGATGCCCAGCAGGCTCGCAGGTCGCGGTAGCTCGTAAGAGGCGATCGTGCGTAGACCGACCAAGAGGCCGGCTGCGGCCGCCAATGAGGCGATGGTCCCGCCCGTCGGTATGCGGCGATCATGCGTCATGTCGTCGTCACCTCTACCTTGCCTCCGTCAGGGGCCGCCCACGCCCGCCCATCGATACACGCTCGGAGGCTCGCATGTGGTTGCTAGTCGGACGCCACCCTCGCTTCGCACCGTTGTCCGCCGCTTTGCTGTCGCTGGCGGTCCTGGGGGCGGCAGCCTCGGCTCAAAGCCTCGCCGACCTCCCGGACGACTTCTTCTCCACCGCGAACTTCCGCTACGTAGGCCCAGTCGGCAACCGAGTGAGCGCGGTGACCGGGGAGCCCGGCAACGCCAACGTCTACTATATCGGCGCGGCGTCCGGCGGGGTCTTCAAGAGCGAAGACGGCGGCCACTCTTGGCGGCCTGTGTTCGACGATCAGGAGGCGCAATCGATCGGCGCGCTCGCTGTGGCGCCCTCCGATGCCAACGTGGTCTGGGCGGGCACAGGCGAGGCCTTCATCCGCAGCAACGTCTCGATCGGCAACGGCGTCTATCGCTCGACCGACGGCGGCGAGAGCTGGCGCCACATGGGCTTGGTGGAGAGCGGCCGGATAGGTCGCATCGCAATCCATCCCTCGAATCCCGACATCGTCTTCGTAGCCGCGGCCGGTCACCTCTACGGGCCCCAGCAAGAGCGTGGTCTCTACCGCACCGAGGACGGGGGAGAGACCTGGCAGCAGGTGCTCGCCTCGGGGCCCAACGCGGGCGCCATCGATGTCGTGATGAACCCATCGAATCCGCGCATCCTCTTCGCGGCTACCTGGCAGATGCAGATGTGGACCTGGGGTCGCGAGAGCGGCGGGCCGGAGAGCGGACTGTGGACGAGTCGGGACGGAGGGGACAGCTGGACCCGCCTGGAGGGCAACGGCCTTCCGCGTGGCATGATGGGAAAGATCGGCCTCGGTGTCTCACCCGACGACCCCGACCGCGTCTATGCGCTCATCGAGACGAGCTCCAACGCGGCGTTCGAGGCGTTCGACGAGCACGAGGGCACGCTGTGGCGCTCGGACGACGGCGGCCGCTCATGGAACATGGTCAACGCGGATCACGCGCTCGCGCAGCGTCCTCTCTACTACACGCGTATGGCGGTGGCCCCCGACGACGCGGACGAAGTGCACTTCATGTCCACGGCCCACAGCAAATCGCTCGACGGGGGTCTGACCTTCTCATCGATCGGAGGCGGGGACAATCACGACATGTGGATCGATCCGCTGCTGCCCGACCGGATGATCGTCGGCAACGACCAGGGTGTGAAGATCTCGACGAATCGAGGCCGGAACTGGTACCGCCCTCTGCTTCCGATCGCGCAGATGTACCACGTGTTTACCGATACCAAGGTGCCGTACAAC
>JAPUIR010000087.1 GCA_027296805.1 Chloroflexota bacterium
AGAACGTAGAGTTGAAAAACGCGCTGTGAGAGGCGCAAGTCAGCGGGCGTCTTTGATTCTCGGGAGGAGTGATGACAAAGGACGGAACAACCCGGTTTGCGCTGGTCGGGAGCTACGTGCCGCGGCGGTGCGGGATCGCCACGTTCGGCCACGACCTCGTGTCCGCCCTGGCCGGGGACGCTCCGTCGGCAGACGAGCGGCCGCGGATCGTGGCCGTGACGGACCGCGAGGAGGGCTACGAGTACGGGCCCGAGGTCACCTTCGAGATCGGGCAGCATCGCCAGGAGGACTACCGCGGCGCCGCCGAGTACCTCAACACCAGCAAGGCCGACGTCGTTTGCGTGCAGCACGAGTACGGCCTCTACGGCGGCGAGTACGGGCGCTACCTGGTCGAGCTCCTCGATCACCTGACGAAGCCGGTCGTCACGACGCTCCACACCGTCCTGAAGGATCCCCTGCCCGGGCAGCGGGAAGTGCTGAGGCGCATCTGCGGGCGAAGCACCCTGCTCGTCGTCATGTCGCAGCGCGCCGAGGCCCTGCTGCACGAGGTCTACGATCTGCCGCCGGATCGGGTGCGCTTGGTGCACCACGGGGCACCCGACGTGCCGTTTTCCGACACCGGGCCCTTCAAGGAGCGGTTCGGCGTCGCCGGACGGCCGACGATCCTCACCTTCGGCCTCTTGGGCCCGGGCAAGGGGATCGAGACGATGCTGACCGCGCTGTCGCAGATCGTCCCCCGCTTCCCCAACCTGGCCTACGTCGTCCTCGGCGTCACGCATCCGGTCGTGCGGCGGCAATCGGGCGAGTCGTACCGCCTTTTCCTGGAATCGCAGGCGGTCTCCCTCGGCATCCAGAACAACGTGATCTTCCACAAGCGCTACGTCTCCCTCGAGGATCTCTGCGAGTACCTGCAGGCCGCCGACCTCTACGTCACCCCCTACACCGGCAAGGAGCAGGTCGTCTCGGGGACGCTCGCCTACGCGATGGCGACCGGACGCGCCGTCGTCTCCACACCCTACTGGTACGCGCAGGAGCTGCTGGCGGGAGGGCGGGGCCGGCTCTTCGATTTCAACGACTCCGGGGCGCTGGCCCGCCACCTCGAGGAGCTGTTGGCCGATCCCGAGCTGCGCACGTCGATCCGCATGCGGGCCTACGAGTACGGCCGGGCCATGGTGTGGCCGCACGTGGGGGAGCGCTACCGCGAGGTCTTCGAGGAGGCGAAACGGATCCACGCGCAGCGGGCGGTGCCCGTCACCGACCACAAGCTCATCATGCGCAAGTCGCTGCCCGAGCCGCGGCTCGACCACCTCTTGGTGCTGACGGACGACACCGGCCTGCTGCAACACGCGAAGTACGCCGTCCCCGACCGTGACCACGGCTACACGACCGACGACAACGCCCGCGCCTTGATCGTGGTGACCATGATGTGGTCGCTGTTCCGGGACGAGAAGGTACTGCCGCTCCAGCAGCTCTACCTCTCCTTCCTGCGTCACGCCTGGTCGCCGGGCGCGGGGAGATTCCGAAATCACATGTCGTACGAGCGGCGCTGGCTTGACAAGGGCGGCGGCGACGACTGCCAGGGTCGTGCGCTGTGGGCGCTCGGCCACCTGATCGCCCACGCCCCCAACAAGTCCGTTCGCGGCTTCGCCGAGGAGCTCTTCCGGGAGGCGTTGCCGCACCTGGAGCGGTTGTCCCACCCGCGGGGATGGGCCCTCGGAATCCTGGGCCTGCACTACCACGGGCGCAAGCACGCCGAGGACGAGCGGGCGCGGGAGACGCTCGTCCTCCTCGCTCGGCGCCTGGACCGGGCAGTCCGCGAGCACGAGGCGGCGGACTGGGCCTGGTTCGAGGACATCGTCACCTACGACAACGGGTGTGTTCCGCAGGCGCTGCTGGTGGGCGGCCACGAGACCGGTGATGAGGAGATGACCGCGCGCGGGCTGCGGGTGTTGCGCTGGTTGCTCGACGCACAAAGAGCACCTGCCGGACACCTGTCGGTCATCGGCTGCGACGGCTGGTTGCGCCGCGAGGGCGCCCGGGCGCGCTTCGACCAGCAGTCGCTCGAGCCGGCCGCGCTCATCGGCGCCTGCAAGGCCGCCTATCGCTCCTCCGGCGACGCTGAATGGCTGGTCGAGATGCGGCGCTGCTTCGAGTGGTACCTGGGGCGCAACGACAATGGGCGAGAGGTGCTCGACGTCCAGACCCGCGGCTGCCACGATGGCCTGCCGTCCGTGGGAGTGAACGCCAACCAGGGGGGGAGTCCTTGGTGTCGTGGCTCCTGTCGCTGCTGATCATGCAGGAGATGCAGACCGGCGAGGCGCCGCCGGGTGAGCACGGGGAGCCGGCGCGGGCAGGGATCTCGTCGTGACGAAGGGCGTCTACGCGCGGAGGGACCGCCGCCAGCTCTTCGTCCGCCATCCCGACAATCCGCTTCTGACGGCGGAGGACTGGCCCTACAACGTCAACACCGTCTTCAACGTCGGGGCCGTGCGGCTGCCGGACGGCGAGACGTTCGCCCAGCCGTGTCCACGACCGCCCAGCCGCGGCCCTCCTTGGAAGCGAGCTTTCCTCCTGGGCCCGACATGATCCGTGGCGAAAAAGAACGGCAAAAGATCGCGCCCCTGC
>JAPUIR010000088.1 GCA_027296805.1 Chloroflexota bacterium
GAGCGGCGCCGCGATCATCGACGTTGGCGCGCACTCCACCCGCAGCGGCGGCGAAGCGCCCGAGGCCCAAGAGGAGATCGACCGGCTCTGCCCCGTGATCGCGGCGCTGCGCGGGGAGGGTCACCTGATCTCGGTCGACACTTGGACGGCGGCCGTTGCCGACGCCGCCGCCTTGGCCGGCGCACAGATCCTCAACGACGTCACCGCCGCCACGGACCCCGAGATGGCGGGCGTCGCTCAGCGACATGCGCTCCCGTTGATCGTGATGCATATGCGGGGTCGGCCCAAGGAGCATCGTTCCGCCGATCAGCGCTACGAGGACATCGGCGCAGAGGTACACGCCTATCTCGCCGAGCGGGTCCACTCGCTCGAAGCGGATGGGGTGCCGCGGGTCTGGGTCGACCCGGGCTTCGAGTTCGCCAAGTCGCTCGACGACAACCTGCACATGTTGATCGATCTCCCGCGTCTGACCGGGCTCGAACGCCCTGTGGTCATCTCAGCCTCGCGCAAGGGCTTCCTAGCCGAACTGCTGGGTCACGGACGGCTGCGCTCAAGCCAGGCGCAGGACGCCCCCGGCATCCTGGAAGCGACGGTCGCCTTCAACGTGCTGGCCGCTCAACTCGGGGTGCACATCGTGCGGGTCCATGACGTGGCCGCCATCGATGCCGCCCTGCGCGTCGTAGAGGGCGTTCGCCAAACCTCGCGTTCGCTACAATCATCCTGATGCGTCGGGACGATGTCCCCCGCGTCCACTCCGTCATGAACAAAGCGCCGAACCGGCCGCGCCACGAGCGGGAGCGCCCCGCGGGGAGAGCCAGATGCCCATTTACACCTACCAGTGCCGCAAAGAGCACATCTTCGACAAACTGGTCGCCCTGCGGGAGGCGGAGACCAAGAAGGTCAAATGTCCCGATTGCGGCGGGGTGGGCAAACGCACCCTGGTCACCACCTTTGACACCAACCCGTCCAAGACCAAAGAGAGCTACCCCCTGCCCAAGCGGCAGCGCTTTACCAACTGGTAGACCGGTTTCGGAATCGCAGCTCAAGGAGGAGCGCCGGTGGTCAGCCAAGCCGTCCCGGACACGACCGATACCACCTTCGCGCAGGACGTCTTGGAGCGATCCAAGGAGCTCCCGGTCATCGTCGACTTCTGGGCGCCGTGGTGCGGCCCCTGCCGCGTTCTGAGCCCGATCCTGGAGGCACTCGCCTCGGAGTACGCCGGAGAGGTCCAGGTCGTCAAGCTCAACACGGACGACAACCCGGCCACGGCCAGTCAGTTCGATATCTCCGGCATCCCGGCCGTGATCGCCTTCCGTGATGGCGCCCCCGTGAATCAGTTTGTGGGCGCGCTGCCTGAGCCCCAGGTCCGCGAGTTCTTCGACGCCTTGAAGCCGGCGCCGGGCAACACCCGGGTCCAGGAAGCGCTGCGGCTGTTGGCGGAGGGCCAGCGCGGTCCGGCCCAGCTCCACCTGGAGGCCGCGCTGCAGGACGACCCGCAGGACCAAGCCGCCGGACTGACACTCGCGCTGTTACTGCTGGAGGACGGCGAAATCGATCGCGCGACGAGCCTCGCCGAAAACTGGCCGGACGACGACCGGGCCACCGCCATCCTCGCCATCGCGGGCTTCCAAAAGCACGCCGCCGGCGCTGATCCGGCCGAGCTCGAAGCGCGCCTCGCCGCCGACGCGAGCGACGCCGAGGCGCACTACCGTCTTGGTTGCCTCCTCGCCCTTCAGGGCGACTGGGAAAACGCACTCGAGCACCTGTTGGAGACCGTGCGCTTGGACCGGGAACTGGACGATGACGGTGGCCGCCTGCGCATGCTCGACGCCTTCGCCGCCCTTGGCCCCGAAAGCCCCATCACGCAGAGCTACCGGCGTCGGCTGGGGCAGGTGCTGTTCTAGCCCGCGTCCCGCGGAAAGCAGCCTCCGCGAAAAAGGCCCGCCTGCTGGCGAGCCTTCCGTCTTTCCTGCGTGGACGGGCTGACTACTCTTCGTCTGCGCCGCGGCGCCCGTACCAGGCACCCGTCCGCCACCACGACATCGGCTGGGACGGCTCGTCACCCGGCTTGACCCGCGCCAGCACCGCCCATCCGATCGTCCCCGCCAGCAGCCCGCCGAACAGCATCGGCAGGAGGATCGCCACCGCCAATTGGCCGTCGCTGATCCCACCGCTCGCCGCCGGAATCGGTGTCGCTCCATCGAGACCGGCGATGCCCGCGGCTTCCGCCGTCGAGCCGGTCAGGATCGCGAGCGCGGCGAAGATCGCGAGCAGGAAGAGGAGAGTCAGCAGCGACCATGCCGGTCGGGGAATAGCGATCGTCATAGATGCCTCGTCAGAGAAGCCAAGCGCGGCCTCTGTGTCGCAGCCAGTGTGCCGCTATCGAGAAGAAGGATCAACCGTTTCGTCGATGGGCGATTCGCTGTCGACGACGCCGCGTCGCGACACACCATCCCGCCGTTGCCAAGCGTCCCGTTTCGCGCCATGATCGACCCACCACACGTAATCCCCTCCGGGACACGAGACGAGAGGAACCGATGACCACCATCCTGGACCCCACCGACGAACGGGTCCCTGTTCGTCGTAACCTCGCCCCCCGGCCCGAGGAGTTGAGCGGCACTGTCGCCTTCCTCGACATCTCCAAGCCCCGCGGCGACAAGCTGATCGACCGGCTCGTCGCTCGCCTGAGTGATGAGGCTCCGGGCGTCACCGTCAAGCGCTACGCGAAGCCCACCTTCGCGAAGCCCGCACCCCAGGAATTGCTACACGAGATTAAGGAGGACAGCGACTTCGTCATCGAAGCGCTGGCCGATTGAGGCTCTTGCACCACGTGCAGTGTGCACGACACGACCTGGTTCGAGATTCAAGGCATCCC
Source organism: Chloroflexota bacterium (assembly GCA_027296805.1). GTDB lineage: Bacteria > Chloroflexota > Dehalococcoidia > Bin125 > Bin125 > JAPUIR01. The sequence continues at coordinate 2,876 of JAPUIR010000088.1, forward strand.
CTCCGTCTTCATCGCGTCGGTGGAGTTCGTCGACGCCGCTGAGCAGCAGTCCAAGGCCCTCGGCCTGCCGGACGTGCGCCGCGTCTTCGTGGAACACCCCGTGCAAGGCCAGAGCGACGCGGAGATGCACGCCAAGGCGGACGCCATCTTCGAGGAGGTCATTGAGACCTTGATGCGCCCCGCTGACTGATCGGGCGCTTCCATCGCACCAGCTTGGAGCCGCTCTTCGGGGCGGCTCTCGCTTGTACGCCGACTCAGCGCCCGCCTAGGGGATGGCCTGGCATGACGACGGATCCAGCCGACCAACGACGCGCGACCCGCGCCCATCTCGACGTCCCACCCACAATCGAGGTGGACATCGACGGACGCACGCTTCATCTCGTCAGCGCCTGGGGCCTGTTCTCCGCCAAGGCGATCGATGAGGGCACCAGATTGATCCTGCTCGAGCTCCAGGCCCTCGAACCTCCCACTCGCATCCTTGACCTTGGCTGCGGCTACGGTGCGATCGGGCTCACGCTCGCCGCGCTCTGGCCAGAGAGCGAGGTTGTCCTAGTCGACAAGGACCAGCTCGCCGTCGAAACGGCGAGCGCGAACATCGAAGGCAACCAACTCGCCAACGCGACCGTGGTGCTCAGCCCCGGCTTCCGCGACGCGCCTCCAGGCCCCTACGACCTCATCGTGTCCAACCTCCCCGCGCAGGCAGGCAATGAAGCGCTGGATGAGATCCTGCTCGACGCCTATGACCATCTCAGCCCCGGTGGTTCGCTGGTTGTGGTGGTCGTGCTGGGGCTGCGTCGCTACCTCAAGCGTCGCCTGGGAGAGCTGTTCGGGAACTACAACAAAGCGAAGCAGGGTGCACGCCACGTGGTCGCGGAGGCGGTGCGCCCCGACGAGTAGCCCGCCATCGCAACGACCTTCGGCAGGAGCAAACAATTCCCCTAACCTCAAGCAGGGATGAGGCAACACGCCGATGGCCGCCCCTCCAACAACCCGTGTTCCAGGCAGCGCTTCCATGTGGGCGCCGTTCGCCGTGCCGGATTTCCGCCTGCTCTTCGCCGGCTTCACGCTGAGCCAGGCGGCGTTGCCTTTGCAGGTCGTGACCCAGATCTTTTGGGTGCAATCCCACGCCGACGCCTCCGTCGTGATCATCTTGGTCGGCGTGATCGGCACGATCCGGGGCGCGGGCATGCTCAGCTTTGGCCTCTTCGGTGGCGCGCTGGCAGACCGCTTCGACCGCCGCAAACTGCTCATCGTCAGTCAGAGCGCCGCCTTTGTCTTCACGCTCGGCGTCGCGCTCATCATGTGGCTCACGGACGGTGGCACCGCGGCCCTCATTGGCTTCTTCATCCTCACCTTCTTCGCCTCGGCCATGTTCGCGGTCGACCTGCCGACCCGGCAGGCGATCGTGCCGGAGATCTTGGGCCCCCGATTGACGCCGGGTGGGATCGCCCTCAACACGGCGGCGATGCAGCTCGCCATGCCGATCTCCATCTTCGGCGTGGGCTTCCTGGTCGAGGAGCTAGGCTTCGCGGCCACGTACGCCCTGAGCAGCGTGGGCCACGTGATCGCGGTCGTCACGCTGGCCTTGATGGCGTACCGCTCCAGCTTCGTCCGCTCGGGGACGCACGGCCTGCGGGCCACCCTGCAAGATGTCGGGGGCGGGCTGCGCTACACACGACGCCACCACACCTTGATGTGGATCATCCTCATCACTGTCGTGATGATGGCGATCGGCTTCCCACCGACCGCCAACCTGGGTCCGACCTGGGTGACGACGGTGGTGGGCGCCTCCTTCTCGGAGTTCGGATTGATCGCGCTGGGCTGGGGTGGGGGCGCTTTCCTCGCCTCTGCATTGATGACCCGCTACGCCGCCTACGACCGGATGGGGCTGCTGCTCTCGGCAGGCGCCCTGCTCTTCGCGGCGTCGTTCATCGTCTTCTCCATCGGCACCAGCTGGCCCTTCGCCGTCGGGGGGAACATCGGCCTGGGCGCGGGGCTGGCGACGTCCCAGGTCGCGTCGATCGCGCTGATCGCCGCCATGACAACCAACGAGGTCCGCGGCCGCATCATGAGCCTGCTCCTGCTCAACATGGGCGTCGCGCAGGCGCTCACACTTCCGATCGCGGCGCTGGGCCAATCGGTCTCTTTGGAGACGCTGTTCCCGATCATGGCGTTCATCTGCCTCGGCGCGGTTGCGGCGATCGTTCTGACGCACCCCGTCATCTGGCGAGCGCGCATCTCCACATCCCTGGCCGAGCGCGGCGATCCGCCGCCGCCGACCGCCGACACCCCGGAGGCAAGCCCGACGAAGCTGAGCGGAAAAGGCCGCTCGATCTCTGACTGAGCCCATCCCGATCGTTAGACTTGGCCCGATCCGGCACGCAGCGGAGGAACACCATGGACTTCCAGTTTTCCAGCGATGCACTCGCCTTCGAGGCCGAGGTGCACGAGTTCCTGAGCAGTGAGTGGAGCGCCGAGCGGCGCGCCCGGATCATGAGCAACCCCGACTCCTACGAGGAGGAGCGCGGCTTCCGGCGCAAGCTGGCGGAGAACGGCTGGCTCACGATGTCCTGGCCGGAAGAGCATGGCGGCGCGGCCCGCTCCTTTGAGGATCAGTACCTGTTCCAGGAGGCCTGCAACTACGTCGGCGCCCCCACGGCCACCGTCGCCGTGCAGCAAGTCGGGCCGACTCTGATGCAGTTCGGCACCGACGAGCAGAAGGAGCGCTTCCTGCCGCCGATCGCCCGCGGTGAGGTGGAGTTCGCGCTGGGCTACACCGAACCCGACGCCGGCACCGACCTCGCCTCCCTGGTGCTGCGCAGCGTGCGCGACGGCGACGACTACCTCTTCAACGGCATCAAGCGCTTCACCAGCGCCGCGCACCGCGCGGAGTTCGTCTGGCTCGCCGCTCGCACCGACCCGGACGCCCCGAAGCATCGCGGCATCTCGATGTTCCTCGTCCCGCTCGATGCCGATGGCATCACGATCAAGCCGATCTGGACCCTGGCGGGTTATCGCACCAACGAGGTCTACTTCGACGACGTGCGCATCCCAGCGACGGCCTTGGTCGGCGAGGAGAATCGCGGCTGGTACTACGCCGCGCACGCACTCGACTTTGAGCGCGTCAGCATCTTCACCGTTTCCGGTGTGCGCGCCGTGGTCGACTCCCTCAGCACATGGGCCGGCACCACGAACGACGCCGGCCGCCGCCCGGCGGACGACAAGCGCATCCGCCGCACCCTGGCGGGTTTCCGGATCGAGATCCAGGTGCTGCAGATGCTCTCCTACCGCATTCTGGGCATGCTCTCCCGCGGCGATCATCCCAACTATGAGGCCAGCCAGGTCAAGATTTTCAGCACCGAGTTGATGCAGCGGGTGCAAAACGCCGGCACGAAGATGCTCGGACTACACGGCCAGCTCACCTCCGACGACGATCGCGCTCCGCTCCAGGGGCGCATCGAGCAGGGCTACCGCTCTGCCGTGATGCCCACCTTCGGCGCCGGCTCCAACGAGGTCATGCGCAACATCATCGCTACGCGCGGCTTCGGGCTCCCGCGCCAGTAGTCGCGCCGGGCTATTCCGCTGCCGCGATCGGCGGGAAGTCGTCCGAGCGCAAGTACGCCAGCGTGTTGCGAGCGCTGCCCTCCGTCGCGATCGCCAGCAGGCGACCGAGATCCTCCGGTGTGTCGATGTCCAGCCGCCAGCGCTCCGTGTCGACTTCGTGCAGCGCGACACCGGCCTGCTCCGCTGCCGCGGCATGGCGCGTGGCGGAATCCGGGCCATAGGCCGGCTCGATCACCCGGGGCGGCCGCAGCAAGAGCCCGTTCGTGCCGCCATCCCGCGAAGGCGCGATTGCCACGAGCGCACCTCCCGGCTCCTGCCCGATCAGCGACTCGATGTCGCCGGGCGTGACTAGGGGAAGGTCCGCCGGCACGATCAGAATCGCCGCGCGCTGCGAGCGCTCGCGCAGGGCGAACGACAACCCGGCGTTCAGCCCTTCGCT
>JAPUIR010000089.1 GCA_027296805.1 Chloroflexota bacterium
ATGCGCGCACCGCGCGCGTATTGCTCACCCGAAATTATCTCCGAGCGATAATTCGCACACCTGGCGAAGGGTGCCCACCGACCCATGCCACAAGCCGGGGGTTGCCTGACCCCACACGGGGGCACCCCGCCAAGGCGCCAGATATAGTGAAGCTGGGCCATATCGGGAATGCTGGTTGATGTGATAGGCTCCCTCCAATGCCTGTAAGATCAATAAATTTTAAGATAATCGTTCCGCGCGGCGACCGTGATGACGGCTCGGCGGGCGACATCTGGTCCACCCATCGCGAGGTTAATCTCGCCACCCGGTACTACGAGGAGGCGCTGCTGGCTATGCGGCAGCGGCCATTCACGCTGCGGGACGGATCGGAAGTCGGGCAAGATGAAGCGACGCTCAGGGCGAGTGACCTCGTCGCCGCAGCCCGCAGAATGAACGGGCTGGAGCCACTGGCCGACAATGACGAAGCCCTCACGCTTTTTCGGGCTCTCTATGAGGCGATTGTTCCCTCGTCGGTCGGTGAGAAGGGAACAGCGCAGGAGGTGGGGGCATTCGTCAGCCCCATGACCGACCCCAAGAGCAAGGGGTTTATGTCGATTTTCGACAAGATCGCTGACCCTCCGAACTGGGTGGAGGGCGTGCGCGACGGCCTCGCGGACGCTTTCGACGCGGCTTTCGCGTGGCTCGAGGGTGAACAGGGGCAGGTGCGGCTCCAAGCAACGGGCAGGCCGCCGAAATGGGTCAGGATGGCCCAACAGGGCGACAGGATGTGGCCGCCGGCCTTCGTCGAGGATCTCGACAAGAAACGCGAGGAGGCCGCTGGCGTTCCCACGCTCATCCGGCTTATGCGCGAACTCGGCGTTTTGCCGATGCTGAAGCCCTATTTCGCGTCGCGGATCATCGATGCCCGTGGTGCGGTCAGCCCGTGGGACCGGTTGGCCATGCGGCTGGCGGTTGGTCACCTCCTGTCTTGGGAGAGTTGGGGCATACGGGCGGCGGCGGAACATGAGCGCCGCGTATCGCGCGTGGAGGCGTTCAAGACGGCGAACCTGACCGAAGCTCTTTTCGTCAAGATCGAGGCGCTGCGCGGCTACGAAGCGGCCCGGGAGCAGGAGTTGAAAGAGCTGGGCGATCTCGGCGCGGATCCGGTGTTCCGAATTGGCCTTCGAATGGTCCGGGGGTGGGAGGATCTGAGGGACAAGTGGAGACGCAAGCCCGATGCCGCCGATGACGAACTGCTCACTGTCGTTGGGGAGGAGCAGAAGCGGCTCGGCGGGCGCTTTGGCGATCCCCATCTCTATAGATGGCTGGCACGCCGGGCCAACCGACACATCTGGAGTGACCCTGAGCAGGATCCCGTCGCGATGATTGCGCGTCTGAACGCGATGGAACGTGTCGTCGAGCGGTCGCGCGAGACCGCGACGATGACCCTGCCGGATGCCCGGCTGCATCCACGGAGCGCCCAGTGGGAGCCGGTTGGCGGCGCGAACCTCCGCAACTACGCGCTCGAGGCGACGCCCGCTGGCGATCTGCGCGTCCGGCTGCCGCTGATCGAGACAAGGCCGGAAGGGCGGCTGGCGGAAGTCGAGCGGCATTTCGACATCGCCCCGACGGATCAGGTGCAGCAGCCGAAGCTGATGCAAGACAAGAAGGATCTGCGGATCGAGTATCGGCAATCATCCGGCGAGATGACGCCGGCGGTGGTCGGCAGTGCAGACCTGATGATGCGGTGGGCGCATCTCAGGAACCGGGAGGAGGAGATCGTGGAGCGGGGTGATATTGGCTCCGCGTTCCTGAAGGTCGCCTTAGATCTCGAAGTCCGCCCAGAGGCAGGCGACGCCCTAATCGAACCGCGTGCGATCTACCATTTCCAGTCCGCCGCCGGGAAAAAGACCAAATACGGTGATCTCGTCGCGCCCGGCATGCGGGTGCTGTCGGTCGATCTCGGGCTGCGGGCGTTCGCCACTTGCTCCGTTTTCGAGGTCCGCGAGCAGGCGGCGCGGGGCGCGTTCTACTACCCCCTGCCAGATCATGAACTGGTTGCGGTCCACGACCGATCCTTCACCCTGCGCCTGCCCGGCGAGAAAGTGGGGCGGAGAGGGCGTGCTTGGCAGATGCAAGCGGACGCGGAATTGGCGTGGTTGCGCCGGGCGCTGGTGCGCCATCGCCGCCTTCGCCGATTAGCGAGCACGGCGGAGCAAGAAAGCCGTGGCGAAGACCTTGCGGCTATCGCAGAGTTCGCTGAGGAAGACGGCTCGGCGTTCGAGCAGCCGCTGCTCGACAGGCTCAGGGCGAAGGTTGGCGCGCCCGAGCCGGTTTGGGCAGAGGAGGTGGAGCAGGCGGCACGCGACTGGCGCTCTGGATTTGGCCCGGTCATCAGCGCATGGCGCAAACGTCAGCGGTCCCGCGACGTGCGCAAGCACATGGGCAAGTCGATCTGGGCGGTGGACCACCTTAACAGCAGCCGCCGCCTGCTGCTGTCATGGAGCCTGCTGGGGCGCGCCGAGGGCGACATCCGCCGCTTGGACAGGGAAAAGAGTGGCGTGTTTGCGGCCCGCCTGCTCGATCACCTCGATGGCATCAAGAAAGACCGCATCAAGACGGGCTCCGACCTCATCGTACAGGCGGCGCGCGGGCTGGTGCGTGACGAGACTGACGGTTGGGCTCGGCGGCACGATCCGTGCCAGTTCATCCTGTTCGAGGATCTCTCGCGCTACCGGATGCGCACTGACCGCCCCCGCCGCGAGAACCGCCAGCTGATGAAGTGGTCGCATCGCGAGATGCGCCACGAAACCGAGATGCAGGCCGAGATCTATGGTATCCGCGTGGTGGACACAGGCGCGGCCTTCTCCAGTCGCTATCACGCCGTCAGCGGTGCGCCTGGCGTTCGGGCCTCGACCATCACCAAGCGCGACCTCGGCGATGCCTTCATGATGGAGCGTATCGCCGAAGAAAACCCGGGCGTCGATGTGACGGTGCTCAAGCCGGGCGATCTTGTTGTGCGTGGCGGAGGCGAGGATTTCTGCACTCTCAACCGTCATAGACTGGTCCGGGTGCAGGCCGACGTGAACGCCGCCCAGAACCTGCAGCGTCGCCTATGGACCCGTCACGGTGAAGCGTTCCGCATCGTCACCAACCCGGTAAGCGTCAATGGCGTTCAGCATTGGGCACCCCGAGCTATCGGGGAGCGCCTCAAGGGCGCGTTGGGCGGGCATGGCTGGCTGGTTCCAACC
>JAPUIR010000009.1 GCA_027296805.1 Chloroflexota bacterium
CGCGAAACCGAGGTGCTGGTCGTGGGACGGGTGGCAAGCGCCGTCTGGCAGGCGCTGGAGAGCGAGACGGCCTGTCGGGTCCGGGTGATCTCCGAAGAGCGGGGGTTGCGCGCGCGGCCCGGACAGCAGGCGCGAAGCCTACTCGGCTTCCACCTCGATGCGGTCGGACCGCGCAACTTAATCGACGCCCTGGGCGAGCTTGGCGACGCCGTCTTCCTCGACACCCGGCCCCTCTTCGGGCACCTGGGCTGGCGGCCCTCGCGCGCCGACCGCTTCCGCAGCGACGCTGGCGACTGGGAAGCGATCGAACATGACGACCTGCGCGAGTTCACCCGGGCAGCCGACGAGTCGCGCGTACCGATCGTGCTGGGCGGACACTCGCTGGTCAGCGGCGGCTTGCTCGCCGCGATCGACCTTGCCTGGTCGCGCTGGGAGCGCGCGCAGGATCGCTGAACTGCAGGATTACTGAGCTGCAGGATTGCTGAACGAGGCGAGTGTCGGCCCGCGCGTTGACCGCCGATCGCGCCCTGCGTACGATGGCCCCGCCTCATGTCGGTCGCTCGCAGTGGGTGGCCTGCGCCGGAGGCGGCGTATCCGTGAGTGGGGAGCGAAATGGTGCAGACAGCCCGGGCGGGCGTCCTGGCGGATGCCGACCCCGATATCGCACATTGGATCGAGCGCGAGGCGCATCGACAGCGCGACACGCTGGAGATGATCGCTTCCGAGAACTACACCAGCGCCGCCGTCCTGGAGGCGATGGGCTCGATTCTCACCAACAAGTACGCAGAGGGCTATCCCGGCAAGCGCTACTACGGCGGCTGCGAGTTCGTCGATGAGGTCGAGACGATCGCGATCGACCGTGCTAAGGCGCTTTTCGGCGCCGACCACGCGAACGTCCAGCCTCATTCTGGGTCGGCCGCCAACTTCGCCGCCTACTACGCCCTGATGGCGCCCGGCGACACCGCCCTTGGCATGGCGCTGGACCACGGTGGCCATCTCACCCACGGGCTGCGCGTCAATTTCTCCGGCAAGTGGTTCAACTTCGTCTCCTACGGCGTCGACCGCGAGACCGAGCAGATCGACTACGACCAGATGCTGGCGCAGGCGCGCGAGCATCGGCCCAAGCTGATCCTGGTCGGAGCGACCGCGTATCCGCGCCAGTACGACTTCGCCCGCAGCGCGGAGATCGCGGCGGAGGTCGACGCCACCCTCCTGGTGGACATGGCGCACATCGCCGGATTGGTCGCCGCCGGCGTGCACCCTTCCCCCGTGCCGCACGCTGCCGTGATCACCTCCACCACCCACAAGACCCTGCGCGGGCCACGCTCCGCTTTCATACTCAGCAACAGCGAGTTCGCGACCAAGGTCAATCGCGCGGTCTTCCCCGGCACCTCCGGCGGGCCGCACATGCACACGATCGCCGCCAAGGCGGTCGCGTTCCAAGAAGCGGCGACGCCCGAGTTCCGTGCCTATGGCGAGGCCATCGTCGAAAACGCCCGCGCGCTCGCCGATGGGCTGACCGCGGCGGGGCTGCGGCTTGTCTCCGGCGGCACTGACAGCCACCTCTTGCTCGTCGACGTTGGCGTCAAAGGACTGACCGGGAAGGCCGTCGAGGACGCGCTGGACGAGGCCGGGATCACCGTGAACAAGAACACCATCCCCTTCGACGAGCAAAAGCCCACCGTGACGAGCGGGGTGCGCATCGGAACGCCCGCGCTTACGACGCGAGGCATGGGCAGCGGCGAGATGCAACGCATCGCGGGCTGGATCGGCCACGTGCTCGATAACATGGAGGACGAACAGGTACGAACCACGGTCCGGAATGAGGTGGCGGAGATGTCCGCGGCCTTCCCCGTGCCGGGCATCGATCGATAGCCCCTGAAGCGGCGACAGCCGACACTGAGGCGCCTCGAGGATGCGCCCTGACCGATGGAGGAATACGTGGCACGCGAGTACGAGATGGTGGTGGTTCTGAGCGCCGACGTGGGCGAGGCGGACATCCCCGCCCGGCTCGACGGCTTCAAGGAGCTCGTCACCGAACATGGCGGAAACGTGACGGACTCGATCGACTGGGGTCGTCGCCGCCTCGCCTACCAGATCAAAGGCAACTTCGAAGGTCACTACGTGATCACGGAGTTTAGTGCGGAGAGCGGGATGCAGAACGGCGAGATCGAGCGCGAACTCAACATCGACGAGTCCGTCTTGCGCTATCTCATCGTGCGCCTGGACGACTAGGCGCATCGCGAAGGAGGGTGGCATGGCCAGCCTGAACCGAGTTCAGATCATCGGCAATCTGGGCGCCGACCCAGAGATGCGTTTTACCGCCAACGGACAGGCGGTCAGCACCTTCAACGTGGCGGTCAACCGCCGTTACAAAACCCGGGACGGCGAACGTCGCGAGGAGACGGAGTGGGTGCGTTGCGTTGCCTGGGCCCGTCTCGCGGAGCTGGCCAGCCAGTACCTGAGCAAAGGCAGCCAGGTCTACGTGGAGGGGCGCATGCAGACCCGCCAGTGGGAAGACCGCGAAGGTCAGCGCCGCTACACCACGGAGGTCGTCGCGAACGACGTCCAGTTCCTCGACCGCCGCGGGGCGGGCCCGGACGACGGCGGTGACGGAGCTCCTGGTGGTGGTGGCGGCTTCGACGCGCCGCCGCCCAGCGAGGGCGATGTCGATCCCGACGACCTACCGTTCGAATAGCGCGCTGGCTCACGCCGCCGCGTAGAGGAGACACCACATGACCACGGAAGATGCCAACAGCGAGGCCACCACGCCGGACTCAGAGTCGCCGCCCCCGGCCGCCCCCACCGCGCCGACTGCCCCCACCGTGCCAGATGCCCCAAGCACGCCAGCGGCACCCCCCGCGCCCGTTTCGGACGCTCCGCCTGCGGCGACTGCGCCAGCGGCGGCCCCCTCGTCCGTCCCGCCCGCCCCCGCGGCCCCCGCGTTGGATCCGCCAGCGCCCGCCTCGGCAGTGGCGGCTCCGGCTGTCGGCGCTCCGCCCTCCGCGCCCTCCGCGGCCCCGCCTTCAGCTCGACCCTCGACTCCACCTTCGGACCGGCCTCGCTCGCCCCAACGCGACCGCGAGTCCTCCGGTTCCCGCGAGTCCTCCGGTTCCCGCGAGTCTCGCGACGGAGATGGGGCGCGCGGGGTCGAGCGTACGCACCGGCGTCGGGGACGGCGCAAGGCGCCCATCTTCCCGCCCCGGGAAGTCCGCACGATCGACTACAAGGATGTGGAAAAACTCCGCCGCCTGATCTCGGATCGCGGCAAGATCGACCCGCGCCG
>JAPUIR010000090.1 GCA_027296805.1 Chloroflexota bacterium
CGCCGTGAAAGCCGAGCCCTCAAGACACGACAGGAGCGACACATGACCTACGACAGCATCCTCGTCGACAAGAAGGATCACGTCACGACGGTGACCCTGAACCGGCCCGACAAGCTGAACGCACTGGACCTGGATCTGGCCGACGAGCTGCATGACGTCCTCCACGCGGAGGACCTGGACGACGACACCCGGGTGATCGTCCTCACGGGTGCGGGACGAGCCTTCAGCGCCGGCGCGGATCTCCGTCCCAGCGAACCGGCGCAGCCCCGCAGCAGCAACGCGCCAAACTTGGCCGATCGGCTGTACCAGGCCCTCGACCTTGAGAAGCCGGTCATCGCCTCCATCAACGGAGTCGCCGTTGGGGGTGGCTGCACCATGACGCTGCTCTGCGACATCCGAATCGCGTCTGAGAACGCGCGATTCCAGCTCCCCTTCACCAAGCTCGGCATCTGCACCGAGCTCGGATCGACTTTTCACCTGCCCCGGCTGATCGGCCTCGGGAAGGCGTCGGAACTGCTGCTCACCTCGCGCATGATCGAAGCGCCCGAAGCGGGCGAGATCGGTCTGGTCAACTACGTGGTCCCAGCCGACCAACTGGAGCGAGCCACCGCGGAAATGGCGGCCACGATCGCCGCGCTGCCACCCATGTCGGTCCGCATGAACAAGAAGGGGCTCCGGCTGGGTATTGGCGGGGACCTCCAGAGCCAGCTCCGCTACGAGTCGCTCGCCATCGCGAGGCTAAGTCAGACCGACGACGCGGCGGAGGCCCGCGCCGCGTTCCGCGAGAAACGGGATCCGGTCTTTACAGGGCACTAAGACAGCGTTCGCGGCCCGCCCGACTAGCGGTTCTGTTCCGACGCGACCGCCGCACGATGCGCGCGCCGGGTCTGCAACACCACCCACCCCCACAAGACCGACTGGAGCGCGGCGCCCGCGGCCGCCAGCTCGAGATCGAGCGTGGCGAACAAGGCCGTGTAGACGCCCAGGATCACCGCGAGTGAAAGCGACGTCGGCCAGGCAGGCTTGTTTTCGTTTGAGAGGAGGGTGGGCAGCACAGTGGCCGCCAGAATGAACCCGCCCACCGCGAAGACCGCATCCTGCCACTCCATACGACCGCTCCCTTCGAGCCCTGCGCCCGCTGGCTGATTCAAGATTCGCCGCATCATCGCAGAATCGAATACGGCCGCCGGCTGACGCGTCCCCCGCGCTCCCCGAGCAACCCCTCAAACCATGATCGATGCGTCACCGCTCCACACTCCCGCCTCCAACAACTGGCGGTACCCTGGGGCACGGGACGGAGCGATGAGTGGCGCTATTCAGCCTGGCGACCCATCTGCCACTGATCGTCATCGTCGTCGCGGCGTTCGCTGCAACCGGGTGTGGCGGCGGACGGTCCCCGGCTCCGGCGACGGACGCAAGGGTGAACAACGAGACGCAGGCCCGCGATCCAGCCGTCTCGGACAGCTCTGGCCTGAGCAGCGCCGTCGTTTTGGCTCAGGGCGTGCTCACGGTTCCAGCAGCCACCTCGTTCGACACAGCCGGCTTTCATGAGAGATACGAACTTGCGCTGGCCGTACCGGCCGACCTCGGCTCGACACTCGGGTCGCGCCTGGTCCTTGCTCTCCGCGACGTGTCGCGCCCGGATCAGCGCTGCGACCGGGAGCATCCCCTCTCCGGCTGCGCCACCGTGGACTGGTCGGACTTCGGCGGGGTGTTCGACAATCGCCTGACACTCTCGCTCGGCGCTGGGGAACGGGACTTCTTTCTCAGCGAATCCGGCTCGCTGATGCTCGTGGCCGACGCGTTCAGCCCCGGTTGACCCCATACCGCCCTGGGCGGGTCCGCCCGGGAGTGGTCCACCGTCCTCGCAGACGATCTCGTCGCCGGCGGCATGGGGCGTCTACGCCTGGTGATCACGAAGTTCGGGCCGCCCGCGGTGGAGATCGCCTACGAGCTCCGGGTAGAGCCGCTCGACGGCTAGGCCAGGCGTTACCTCCCTGCGTCGCAGGGATGCGATCGCGACAGGAGACCTATACTCAGCGCTCCTTTCGGGGGAAAGGCTGGACTGTCGTGGCCGCCCTGCTCCAGATCCGCGATCTCTCAGTGCACTACAGGCTCGACGGCGATGAGACCGCGCAAGCCGTGCGCGGCGTCAATCTGACCGTGGAGCGCGGCCAGGTGACAGCCCTGGTGGGAGAGAGCGGAGCCGGCAAGAGCACCATCGCCCTCTGCGCCATCGGGCTGCTGCCCCCCAACGCACGGCTGACCTCGGGCCAGGTCCTCTTCCAGAACGCGGACGTCCTGACCATGGAGCGCGAGCCCCTGCGCCGCCTGCTGGGCAACGAGATCGCGATGGTCTACGAGGATCCCGGCAAGCGGCTCGACCCCATGATGCGCGTCGGAGTGCAAGTCGAAGAGGTGATGGTGGCGCATCGCGAACTGTCCAGCGCCGAGATCCGCGAACGCGTAATCGCGGAGCTCGCCCTGATGAAGCTGCCGGAGCCGGAGGACTTGTTCGACGCCTATCCCCATGAGTTGGCCGACGGCATGGTGCATCGCGTCATGCTGGCGATGGCGACAATTCTGCGGCCCGCGATCCTGATCGCGGACGAGCCGACCAGCCGCTTCGACGCCATCCTCAAGGCACAGATACTCGATGTGCTGTTGCACATGAAGCAGGACGCGAACCTCTCGATGCTGCTGATCACGCACGACATGGGCGCGGTCGTGCAGCTGGCGGACCAAGTCGCCGTGATGTACGCGGGCCGCATCGCGGAGGTCGGGGCGGTCGAGCAGATCTTCCGCGCCCCGCAGCATCCCTATACCGCGGCACTGATCGCCGCCTTGGATCCGTTCGCGCGGGTGCAGGAGCCGCGTCTGCCGCAGATTCCCGGCGAGCCCGCCGACCTCTCGGCCGAAGCGGGGCACTGCCCGTTCCTGGCGCGCTGTGCCTACGCAAGCGCAACCTGCGTGCGGGAGCCGGAGCCCGGCTTGTCCCCGCCCGACGCCGCCACCCCCTCGCATCAGTCGGCCTGCTACCACCC
>JAPUIR010000091.1 GCA_027296805.1 Chloroflexota bacterium
GCAAGGCGTCCCAAAACCAAGCCGTCGGCATCAACTACGTGCCAATCGTTCTCGACCTCAGCCTTCTTGAGCATGTATGTCTTCATTCGTGCCGACCAAACCACCAAATGCTAACGATGAAAAATCACGCAGTCGATAAAGCTAGCGGGGGCAATTGGTTCGGTCAACTGGACGGACCGAGCTCGACCAATGGCGCCCCCTTCTCGACCACGCTACCAGGCTCGACATATATCCGGGTCACGACGCCGTCTTGCGGCGCCCGTATCTCGTTCTCCATCTTCATAGCTTCGAGCACCACCAATCCACCGCCCCCCTTTACCCGCTGCCCCCGCTCCACTTGCAGCCGGAGAATCATTCCCGGCATTGGGGCCTTCACGACCCCCGAGCCGCCTGACTTTACTCCACCGCCCGCCAACTCCCGAAGCCGACGAGTACGCTCGTCCAGCACCCCCACCGCCCGCACCCTGCCCCTCATCTGAACCCGCCACCTGTGGCCGTCGTGCGCCATGGCCAGCGACTCGGTCCTGCCGTCTACCTCGAGGTACCGAAGGGGCGTCTCAGGTACCGGATCCAAACGCGCCACCATCCTCCGCCCATCCAGGAACACGTCGTCTCCGTCGATCTCCACGACGAAACGCCGCCCTTCCCCTTCCCCGTCCCCTCCCCCGATCGTCACCTCGTATTTCATGGCGCGCCCCCCTCCACCAACACGGCAAGGGTCTCGACGTGGCTGGTCTGGGGAAACAAATCGTAGGCCACCACCCGCTGAACGGAAAGGGACCCCATCCGCGCAATGTCTCTGGCCAAGGTGGCCGGATCACACGATATGTACGCCAGCCGCGCTCCCGGGGTGGCCTCTACCCACCGGTTGAGGTGCTGGGCGACCCTGGGTGCCAGGCCAGTGCGGGGAGGATTGACGATCACGGCCTGGGGCTCGGGTAGACGATGGAGCACGTCCTCAACTCTACCGGTGATGTGTTTCACTCCTGCTCCGGCCCGCTGCCGCGCCCATTCCTTGGCCGCCCGATCTTGATCAACCGACCATGCCTTGGCACCCCGCGCGGCCAAGAGAGATGCCGTTTCGCCAACGCCCCCGTACAGATCCCACACTACCTTCCCCTTGATGTCGCCCAATGAATCCACCGCCGCGCGGCGAATGGCGCGGGCAAGTTCCGCGTTGGACTGCTCGAAGGCCAATGCAGGAAACCCCCTTCCCGGACCGGCCACCACCCGTGCCGCCCCGCCCTGGGGCTGCCACCAATACGACAATCCGTCTTCGCCGACCGCCTGGCGCAGGGGTTCTGGGTTCCACGGCTCCGCTCCACCACCCACGATGAGATGCAGCCCCCCCTCACGGTCCTCCTTCAGCACCACGAACTCGAGATCATCGGGAAGCAGGGGGATGTGCTGCCGCACCCGAGCCCACAGCCCCATGACGCGATCGCTGGTTATCAAACAGTCTTTCAGCTCAAAGACGACGCCGGGGCGGGAGTGTCGGTGCAGGCCGATCACAGGCCCCCGCGGCGTTGCCTTGGCGCTCAACCTGATCTTACTCCTGTACCGCCACGCGAGCTGTGAGGGTACGATTTCCGGATTCTCCACTTGCAGCCCCCCTATCCTCCGGAGGGCGTCACCCACGATGCTGCGCTTCGCGTCCAGCTGTCCCCCAGCAGAGAGATGTTGGAGCTGGCACCCACCACACTCGTCACGCGTGTAGTGCACACACTTCGGCTCCACACGTTCCGCTCCCGCCTGCTTCACTGCCAGGACACGGGCGCGGACGTAGCTAGGCCGGGCTCGGACCTCTTCGACCTCCACAACGTCACCCGGGCTGGTGCGGGACACGAAGACCACCCGCCCATCCGGGAGCCGACCAACGCCATCGCCGCCTGCCGCTATGCGATCGATAGTGATGGCGGTCATCGCCGCCCATCCAAGCGAGCGGCACGCAACCAGGCGGAATCCGCCACCCGCCCGGCGCCGGCGCCTATCCTCTTGGGGCTGGCGGTTTGCATCCGTTGGTGTTCCGCCAGGGCGGCGGCGACGGCAATCCGCTCCAATTCGCCGGTGTCGTGCGCTGCGGCGAGCAGCGCATCGCCGTGTTGCTCCAGGTACCCGATGTCGTACGATCCGCTCTTGAACGTCTCATGCTCCAGCACCAGACGGTGGAACGGTTGGGACGTGGCGACACCGACGATGACAAGCTCGTCGAGGGCGCGTCGCATTCGTCCCATGGCTGCGGCTCGCGTTTCGCCCCAAACGATCAACTTGGCTAAGAGGGGATCGTAGTACAGGCCGATGTCGTCACCTACGGCGATTCCCTCATCCCAGCGCACACCGGGACCCGACGGAACGTTCAAGTATTGAATAGCGCCCGTGTCGGGCAGGAAGTCGTTGAAGGGATCTTCACTCGTGATGCGGCATTCAATGGAGTGGCCTCGCGGATCCATGGAACGACCGTCAGCTTCGATGCGTGCTCCTGCTGCGATGCGGAGCTGTTGGCGCACCAGGTCCACGCCGTAAACCATCTCGGTCACAGGGTGCTCAACCTGAATGCGTGTGTTCATCTCGAGGAAGTAGAATTTGTCGCTCCCCCCCTCGCCCCCGGGCTCCAGCAGGAACTCCACGGTTCCCGCTCCCACGTAGCCCACCGCTCGTGCGGCGCGCACTGCCGTGGCACCCATCAGCTCACGCAGCTCAGGTCCAACGGCAGGCGACGGCGCCTCTTCGATGAGCTTCTGGTGTCGCCGCTGAATGGAACATTCGCGCTCGCCGAAGTGCACTGTGGTGCCATGCGTATCGGCAAGCACCTGGATCTCGACGTGGCGGGGGTGCTCGATGAACCGCTCCACGTAGATGTCCCCGTTGCCGAACGCCTTCATTGCCTCTGATGTCGCCTGCTGAAAGCTGCCCAGCAGTTCCGTTTCCGAATCGGCCCGGCGCATCCCCTTCCCTCCACCACCGGCTACGGCCTTGAGCAAGACCGGGTAGCCGATCTCGGCGGCCGCGACGGCGGCCTCTTTCGGGCCTGCGACAGGACTGGTCGTCCCGGGCACCACCCTAACTCCGCTTTCCTCCATCCGCCGGCGGGCTGTCGTTTTCTCTCCCCTCGCCCGGATCGCCGACGGCGGCGGTCCCACAAAGGTCAATCCTGCGGCCTGAACGGCCTCGGCGAAGTCCGCCCGTTCGGCCAAGAAGCCATATCCTGGATGGACCGCGTCCGCCTCCGTACGCTGGGCGGCGGACAGCACACGCTCGATGTTGAGATAGGACTCGGCGGCAGGCGGCGGGCCGATTTCGACGGCCACGTCGGCCGCGGCCACGTGCGGGCTGCGCCGGTCGGCTTCCGAATACACGGCAACCGATTCGATTCCCTCTTCGCGGCAAGCTCGGATGACGCGCACGGCGATCTCGCCTCGGTTGGCAATGAGAACCCTCTTCACTGCCCATTCCCCCTAAAGCGGAATATTCCCATGCTTCTTCGCAGGCATTTTGGCCCGCTTCGTCAGCAGCGTCTCGAGCGCCGATATCAGCCGCGGCCGGGTTTCTCTTGGGTCTATGATGTCGTCGAGGTAACCGCGCGCCGCAGCGTGGTAGGGGTGGGCGAACTTCTCGCGATAATCGGCCTCGAGTTCGGCCAATTTCGCCTCGGGGTCTTCGGCTGCCGCGATTTCACGGCGGAAGAGTATTTCCACGGCCCCCTTGGGTCCCATCACAGCTATTTCAGCCGTAGGCCATCCTAGATTGAAGTCGCCACCGACGTGCTTGGAACTCATCACGTCGTATGCCCCACCGTAGGCTTTCCTGGTAATAAGGGTGAGTTTTGGCACCGTGGCTTCGCAGTACGCGTACAGCAGCTTGGCTCCGTGCTTGATGATGCCTCCGTGCTCCTGCTCGATGCCGGGGAGGAAT
>JAPUIR010000092.1 GCA_027296805.1 Chloroflexota bacterium
GCGCGGATACCCCCCAGTCAAGTGCGCTACCAGACTGCGCCCCTCCCCGACGCCGGCAGGCATCGTATCCCCGGCTGCGGCGATGAACCCACCCCGCGCGACGGGCGTGTGCCGAGGGTGGGCGCCTGGGGGTGGGTGCGCTGTTTGGGTGTGGCCGGACCTATTTGGGTGCGGTCGGACTTGTTGGGGTCTGGCCGGGGGTCTCGGCTTCGATCTCGCCGAAGGCTTCGGCGGCGTTGCGGTACCAGATGCGGTCGCGGTCGCGGGGGCTGAGGTGGAGGCGGTCGAACATGGCGTGGAAGCGATCGACGTGCTCGGGGATCTCCTCGACGCCGCAGTCGGAGCCGAAGGTGAGCTTTTCGACGCCGATCTCTTGACCCACGTAGCCGCCCTGCTCGGCGTGCTGCTCGATGGTCTCGCCGCCGGAGAGGTCGAACAGCACGCGCGGCCGCCAGCGGGCGACGGAGGCGGCGTCCTGGTAGTAGCCCTGGTTGCCGAGATGCGCGCCGATGATCCAGAGGTCGGGGCAGCGGTTGGCGATGGTCTCAAGGTGGAAGGGGAGCATGTAGGCGGCCGAGGTGAGACGGGGTCCGCGCTCGCGCATGCGTTCGCGCCAGTAGTCGTGGCGCTGGGCGGCCTCGTGGTCTCGGCTGGGGTGGGTGCGGGAGTAGTCGACGGCGCCGCCGATGACGCCCATGTGGAAGACGACGGGCCAGTGCAGTCGCTCGGCCTGCTCGTAGAGGGGGAGGTAGGTTTCGTGGTCGTAGGGGCGGGGCGGGCCGATGAGCTTGCCGCCGCGGTAGCCGATGTCGTGAAGGCGCTGGATCTCGTCGGTGGTGGTGGTCTCGGGGTCGATGACGGCGACGGGGACGAGGGTGTCGTGGGGGAGGAGGTGGCGGAGGGCGGTGTCGTGATCGGGGCCGAAGCGGCCGCCACTGAGGACCGAGGCGCGGACGATGTGGTGTTCCGCCATCACTTGGACCAGCTTTTCGACCCGCGGCGCGGGGTCGCTGTCGGGGTTGCGCCAGTCGAAGGGGAAGTGGACGTGGGTATCCCAGATCCGGAGGGGGTCGGTCACGATCTCTCCTTGTGGGTTGCGGGTCAGCGTATCGACTCTGCGTCGACGCGCTAGGGCGAATGTGACGGGTTAACAGCTGGGGTCCGGACGCGCGTAACGAATCGTGCCGATCTCCGCCAGTTAAGTAAGAACGAAGTTTTTCCGGACGGGGCAGCGCATGGCATCTGACACCAACATTCCCTCGGGCGGCGACCCGGCGGAGATGATTCCCGGGTTTTCCGATCTGTGGGAGGGAGCGCGTTCGCTCGACGCCGACCGCATCTGGCAGCGCATCGAAATCGGTCTTGACGAAGTGGAGCGTGCCCCGATGGCGAAAACCCCGATCCTTCGGTTCACGACGATCACCCGGACGGCGCGGCGGACGGCGACGATGGCCGCCGGGAGCGCGATCGCAGCGGGGATCGCGCTGGGGCTGGTGCTGGGCACGTCTGGGAGCGCCAACGCGGGGTTCCTGGCGGAGGTGGGGCAGTTCTCGCAGGAGACGGACGCGGCGCTGGCCGATGGGGTGCTGTCGGAGGGGGAGGCTGCGTCGCTGGGTGAGTCGGTTGCGGCGTTGATGGTGCGTATCGAGGCAGGCGATGAACTGTCCGAGCTGAGCGCGGAGGAGTTGGACCAGGTGATCGGCACGCTGGTCGCCGCTCGGGCGGAACTCAACACGGGCGCGGTGGGCCAAGCGGCCGACGCCGACGCCGCCTTGGATGGGCTGGCCGCGGTGAGCGCCGCGGTGCGCGCGGAACGCGCGTCGCAGACGAACGGGGAGGCCGTGGTCGCGCTGCCGGCGCTGGGGGGTACGGAGGTGGCGCAGCGGGTGTCGTTGGACGACCTGCCACTGACGGTCATCGCGGGCGAGGCCGGATCGATCCAGCTCTCGCGTGTGGACGGACAGCTTCAGGTGACCCGCAGCGCGACGTCCGAAGGATGGAAGCTCGCGGTGGAGACGCCAAGCGGGCGAGAGATCGAAGTGGTCTTCAGCCAGGGCCCTGCGCAAGTGCGGATCAGCGCCCAGAGTGGCGACGAGGATGTGCGCATCGCTCTCTCGTCAGAGGATGAGTCTGACGACGGAGCGAACGGCGGCGGCGATGAGCCGTCCGTTGATTCGATCGTGGTGGGTGTGGCGGGCGTCGTGGTGCTGGAGTACACGGACGAAGCGGTGAGGCTTGTCGAGCTCGATCTGGCCGAGGGCTGGGAGCTCGTCGGCGAGAGCACAGACGGGACCACGCTGAGCCTCGATCTGGCGAGCGCGTCCGGACAGGCACGATTGACGGCCAGCGTCACGGATGGCGTGCTGGCGGTGGAGATCGTGGTCGACGAGGACGACGCCGACGCTGCCGCCAGTGTTCTGGAGGATGGCGCCATCCGGCGCTTCCCGATCGATGGGGAGCTTTGGGAGAAGACGTTCGTGCTTGAGGGCGGGTCGGTCACGATTCAGGTGACCGAGACCAGCATCGAAAGCTTGGACGTCGAGGCGGCGGACGGCTGGGAGGTCAGCACGGAGCGGATCGAGGGTCGTGAGGCGCGGGTGGAGTTCGAGATGGATGACGTGCGGTCGCGCTTTAAGGCGGAGCTGACCGGTGGGGGTTTGCAGGTCAAGATCGAGACGCTCGACCGGTCAGACGACGACGCGGCGGACGACCTCGACGGCGCCGAGGACGCGGCCGGCGATTTGGAGGAGGACGGTGACGAAGAGGACGAGGAGTTGGGCGTCCAGCGCTTCCCGATCGAGGGGGAGTTGTGGGAGACGTTTGCACTCGAGGGCGGCACGGTGACTATCCACGTGACCGAGACCGGCATCGAGGAGCTGGAAGTGGACGCTGTCGAAGGCTGGGACGTCACGACGGAACGGATCGCGGGTCGTGAGGCGCGGGTGGAGTTCGAGCAAGACGAGACGCGGGTGCGCTTCAAGGCAGAGGTCGCGGGCGGGCGTCTCCAAGTCAAGATCGAGACTCTCGATCGAGACGCCGCCGACGCCGCTGACGCCGCCGACGAGGATGACGCCGACGATGCCGGCCAGGTGCGGGTTTTCCCGGTGCCGGGAGTCGCTGTCGTGCAAATCAAGTTCGATGACGACGCGATCAACGAGGTGCGGGTCGTGACACGGCGCGGTTGGGAGGCGGAGGTCGCGCAGGGGATCGATCGGGTCACGGTGATCTTCACTGAGGATGGTGAGGGAACGGAGATTGTTTTCGAGGCCGAGCTCCGAGATGGTGAGTTGACGGCGGTGACGGACGACCAGGCAGGCCGAGGCGGTCGCGCCGATGAGTCCGACGATCTCGATAACGACGCGCCCGACTCCGAGAGGGGCCGAGGCCGCTTCGACGACGACGGCGATCGTGGAAATGGTCGTGGGCCGAGCGACCCCGACGACGATGAGGATGAGGCCGACGAAGAGCAGGACGACGCCGACGAGTAGTCCCAGGCAGGGGGCGGCGCGGTGGCGGGAGCGGTGGAGCTGGGGGCGCCGCCGCAGCAGGCGGAGCGCGTGGTGCCATCCCTCGTGAGCCGCGCCGCCGACCCCCGGGTCGTCGAGCGCGCTCGCGATGGTGATCGTGATGCGTTCTCTCTCTTGTTTCGGCAGACCGTCGATGCCGTGGGCCGCTATGTGGTGACGATTCTGGGCGACAGCGATGCGGCGGAGGATGTCGTCTCCGAGACGTTCCTCGATGCGTGGCGGCAGCTGCCCCGGCTGCGCCGGCCGGATCGCTTCGAGGCCTGGCTGTTTCGCATCGCCCGCAACCGCGCGATCGATGCGTTGCGTGGGCGCGAGGCGTCGCCCGTGGAGGACGCCGATTTGAACGAACCCGATCAGCAGGTCCTGCCGGAGGAATTCGTGCTGCAGCGGGAACGCTCGGAGCGGCTGCGGTCCGCGATGTTGACGCTGCCCGCCGACTATCAGCAGGTGGTCCTGCTGCGCTTGGTGCGCGGGCTGTCGCACGCGGAGATCGCTTCGCAGACGGGGCGCTCCGAGGGGGCGTCTCGCGTGCTGCTGTTCCGGGCCTTGAAGAACCTGCGCGAGGAGCTGGGTTCGACTGAGCGAGGGCGGGCCCCGGGCCGGGCAA
This sequence comes from Chloroflexota bacterium, assembly GCA_027296805.1. Lineage (GTDB taxonomy): Bacteria > Chloroflexota > Dehalococcoidia > Bin125 > Bin125 > JAPUIR01. The sequence goes on from JAPUIR010000092.1 coordinate 4,135, forward strand.
GTTAAGCGGCTTCGCTCGCCTCTTGCAGGCGCGTCAAGGAATCCTCCAGCACGTCCATCCAGTCGGGTTCGTCGCGTGCGGGGCGATAGCGCATGATGGTGCGGCCCACGCTGAAACTGCCGGGAAGCGCCAGGTTGCGCTGGCGGTCGTTGAACTGCAAGCCCTCGGCCAGGCGGAGCACCAAGTACCCCTCCATGCTCAGCAGCGATTCCGCGCCGAGTCGGGCGGCGAGGCCGCGAAGGCGGACCATGCGAAGCAGCATGAGGACGGGAGGCGGCGGTTCGCCGAAGCGATCGCGCAGATCCGCTTCGACCCGGGCGACGTCGGCGGGCTCATCGCCGGCGGCCAGGCGCTGGTAGATCTGGAGACGGGCGTTGACGTCGTCGATGTAGGAGGGGGGCAGGTGCGCGGCGAGGGGGAGGTCGATGGAGACGGTGGGTCCGCGCCGGGGGGAGTCGGGGCGGCGGCCTTCGCGGTGTGCCTTGCTGCGTTCGACGGCGTCGGCCAGGAGCTGGGTGTAGAGCTCGAAGCCGATCGCCCCGATCTGCCCACTCTGCTCCGAACCCAGCAGGTTGCCCGCGCCCCGGATCTCGAGGTCCTTCTGGGCGATTTGGAAGCCGGCGCCCAGCTCCGTGGCCTCGAAGACGGTTTGGAGGCGCTTCTGTGCGATTTCGGTGAGGGCGTGGTCGCGGTCGTAGAGGAGGTAGGCGTAGGCGCGCTCGGCACCCCGACCAACGCGCCCGCGGAGCTGGTACATCTGGGCCAGGCCAAGCAGTTGGGCCTTGTGCAGGATGATGGTGTTGACGTTGGAGATGTCGAGGCCGGATTCGATGATGGTGGTGCAGACGAGGACATCCGACTTTCCGGCAACGAATTCCGCCATTACCCGTTCGAGCTTCTCCTCCGCCATTTGACCGTGGCCGACGGCGAAGCTCGCTTCGGGGACGAGTTTGCGCAGCCAGCGAACGGTGGCATCGATGCTGCGGACGCGGTTGTGGACGAAGTAGACCTGGCCCCCACGCTCGACCTCCCGCACGATCGCTTCGCGCACGACCTGGTCCTCGGTCTCCATGACGTAGGTGGTGATGGGGAGCCGCTCTTCTGGCGGGGTCTCGATGGTGGACATGTCGCGGATGCCGGTCACGGCCATGTGCAGAGTGCGGGGGATGGGGGTGGCGGAGAGGGTGAGGACGTCGACCTCCTGGCGCATGCGCTTGAGTGTCTCTTTGTGAGCGACACCGAAGCGCTGCTCCTCATCGATGATGAGGAGGCCGAGGTCCTTGAACTGCACGTCTTTGCCGAGCATGCGGTGGGTGCCGATGAGCAGGTCGATGCGACCGACCTCGAGGTCGTCCAGAATGGCGCGCTGTTCCTGTGGCGAGCGGAAGCGGGAGAGCATCTCCACGCGGGCGGGGAAGGGGGCCATCCGTTCGCGGAAGGTGTTGTAGTGCTGCTGCGCGAGGACGGTGGTGGGGACGAGCATGGCGACCTGACGTCCGCCGTTGATGGCCTTGAAGGCGGCGCGCACGGCCACCTCGGTTTTGCCGTAGCCCACGTCGCCCACGACGATGCGGTCCATGGGGCGGGGGCGTTCCATGTCGGCCTTGACTTCGCGCACGGCACGCGCTTGGTCGGGGGTCTCCACGTAGGGGAAGGATGCCTCCAGCTCCATCTGCCAGGCGGTGTCGGGGGGGGCGGCGATGCCGGGCAGGACTTGACGCGAGGCGTAGAGCTCGAGCAGATCTTCGGCCAGCTCCTGGACCGACTCTCGTACGCGCTCTTTTGCCCGTGCCCACTGCTGCGTGCCCAGTCGGGTGAGGGCCGGAGGGCGATCGCTGGGGCCGACGTAGCGCTGGACGCGATGGAGTTGGTCGGTGGGGACCAGGAGGCGGTCGCCGTCGGCGTAGGTGAGTTCGAGGTATTCGCGTTCGCGCCCGCCGATCTCTTCGCGCACGGTGCCGACGAGTTTGGCGATGCCGTGTTCGATATGGACGACATAATCACCGGGCTGGAGATCGTCGAGGAAGCTTTCGTGCTTGCTGCTGGTAGGCGCGCGCCCGCGGCGTTGCTTCTGAAAGCCGAAGATCTCAGTGTCCGTGAGGAGGGTGAAGTCGCCCTCGGGGGCTGGGAGGCGCCAGCCAGAGGGGACGCTGCCATGCACGACGGTGATCTCCCCGGCGGCGGGAGTCGCGGAGAGGTGGCTGACTTCGCTCAGCCTGATGCCGTATTCGCCGAAGAGTTCCGCCAGACGGGGGGCTTGTTGGGACGCAAGCACAACGCGATCGCCGCGGTCCTGCATGCGGCGGAGGGCGTCCATTAGCTCGCGCACGCGGCCGCCGTAGCTGTCCGCGCTGAGGAAGCCGATGCGGCGGGTGGCGGCGGCGCTCGCAGATGGGGTGTCGTCGGCGCCGAAGCGGTGCAGGTCGAGGCGGGGGCGGAGGTCGCGCAGGTGGCCGATGAGTTCGGCGGCGGGGAGGTGGGGCAGGGGGAGCCCGGAGGGGATCTCTCCGCGTTGTTCCAGGGCTTCGCGCGCGTGCTCAGCAAGGGTGTCGAGTTCGCGAGCGTGGGCGTCGACGTCGCCGGCCTCATCCCAGACGACGAGGCAATCGGATGGGAGGTGGTCCCAGAGGCCGCCGCGAGCGAGGAAAGGGGTCCAGAAGGCGAGGTTGTCGGGCAGAGCGTCGCGCTCCATGAGGGCGAGGTCGCGGGCGAAGCCTTCGGCGGTGCGATCGTCGGTGGAGATGTCGTCCATCGTGAGGATGCTGTCGGCGAGGTCCGCGAGAAGATCCTGGGCCGCGTCATCGATCGTGGCTTCGACGGCGGGGTTGAGCGAGGCCGACTCGAGCCGTTCGACGGAGCGCTGGCTGCGGGGGTCGAAGCGTCGCAGGCTCTCGACCTCGTCGCCGAAGAGTTCGAGGCGAAGGGGGAGGTCGGAGGTGGCGGGGTAGATGTCGACGATGCCGCCGCGCCGGGCGAACGTGCCTGGTTCGTCGACCACGGAGGCCCGGCGATAGCCCGCCGCGTCCAAGGCACTTACCAGCTGATCCAGATTGAGCCGCGCGCCCTGCTGGAGGGTGGGCAAGACGCTGCTGAGGCCGGCGGTGCGTTGCCCCAGGGCCTGAATGTCGCTGATGACGAGGGGTTCGCGCCTTGCCGCGAGAGCCGCGATCACGCTCAGCCTGGTGTGGACGGCTTCGCGGTCATGGGAGCGATGTTCGTAGGGCACGGTCTCGCGGGTGGGGAAGCGAAGGAGGGGGCGCTGATCGGTGGGGTGGAGCCAGATCTGGAGGTCGTCGTGGAGGGCGGCGGCCTGGTTGGGGCGGGCGCTGATGACGAGGATGGGGCCTTGAACGATGCCGGCGAGGGCAGCGACGATGGGAGCCTTGGCGCCGTCGGGCGCGCCGAGGGTGATGTGGGTGGGGCCGCTGCCGGCGTCCTGGGCCTGGGAGAGCGCACGCTGGACGGCCTGGGCGACTGCGGGCAGCAGCCCGCCGAGTGGTGCGTTCCCGGTGGTGGGTTCGGAGCTGATGACCACGTTACGCAACGCCAAACGGGGGCCGGTCCGTGGACCCGCCCCTCAATGTCAATCTGCCGCCCCTCGACGCCATGCGTCCGATTGTAGGGGAAGCGCTCGCGGTTACTCGTAACCGCTCTGTTCTTGCACCGAGTTGGCGCGACGCAAGCCGTCGAACAGTTCGCGCACGATGTCCAGGTGGGCGGCGAGTGAGTCTGCGTCGTTGAGCAATGTACCGACCCGCAGCCGGAGCTCCATTTGGGTGCGTGAGCGGGAGAGGCCGAACCAGCGGGAGGCACGCTCGATGTGCAGGTCGAGCGGGAGGTCCTGCATGGCGGTGGCGTTGAGGGCTTCGATCACTCGCGGGCGGAGGACGGAGCGAGCGGTGAGTTCGTCGCGGGTGTGGACCCGCACGCCCCGTAGCCCCGTGAGTTCGATGGCAGCGCCGATCTCAATGTTGCGCTTCATCTCGGTCAGGGAGTCGCCCGTGCCGCGGCTGATGCCGAAGGTGAAACCGTCGCGGCTGCGATAGCGGAGGCTGAGGGTTGTCGTGAAGTCGTAGCTTCGGCCGCCGCCAGGTGCGACCACATCACGTAGCGAGGAGCGTTCCTTGCGCCAGCTTTCGAGCATCGCCTGGCGGACGGCCTCGATCGTGATGGTCCAGGAGTGATGGAGCGGGATCTGCATCACCGGCCGCCAGGCGAAGCCGGGGCTGACGCGTTCCGCGCCGCGACGTTCGCTCTCGTTGAAGGTGCCGCCCTGACTGCGGGCGAAGTCGCCCCAGACCTGGCGCAGGTCGGCGGTGCCTTGTTCGGGTGCGAGGTC
>JAPUIR010000093.1 GCA_027296805.1 Chloroflexota bacterium
TCGAGGAAGCGACCGGCGCCCTCTTCTCCGGCGACCAACTCCTGCCGCACATCACCCCGAACCCGGGCATCCACTTCGCAACCGATGGATCTGACACGCGCTTCCGCAGTCTGCCCACCTTCACCCGCTCCCTGGAAAAGATCCACGACCTGGGCGCGACACACCTCTACCCCGGCCACGGGGAACACATCGACGGGGTCGCCCCCATCGTGGAGAAGACGCTGGAACACCATCGCAAGCGCCAGCAGCGTGTCCTGCGCTTCCTGGCGGAGGGGCCGCTGACGCCCTACGCGATCCTGGAGAAGTTTTTCCCCCACCTACCCGACACCCGTCTCTGGCAGGCGACGGCTGAAGTCGTCGGCCACATCGACGCCCTGGTGGAGCAAGGCGCAGTCGTTGAAGAGCACTTGGAAGACGGAACGACTTCGATCCGGGCCCGCTAGCCCTCAGCAGCCGGCGAAGAGGCTACTGGGTCAGGTTCCGATACAACGTCGGCAGGCGGCGCGGCAACGATTCGATGTCCGATACCACCTCGTAGCCCATGTCCGTGCACATCTGTTGCAGGTAATCGTGCCCGGCGCGGTCGACGGTCAGCGCGAAGGGGGTCATCCCTGCGCGACGCGCCTCCGTCAGCGCCATCTTCGTGTCGTGGATGGCGTATTCCTTCTCGGTCCGGTCGCGTCCGTAGCCGTGGTCCTGCGGCCGCCCGTCCGAGATCAAAACCAGGATCTTCACCTTCGCTCCCGTTTCCTTCAGCTTCGCGATGGTGTGCCGGATCGCGGGTCCCATGCGCGTGGAGCGCACTGGAGCGATCTTGTCGACGCGCTTCTTGATCCGATCGTCGAACGGCTCGTCCGTGTCCTTGATCACGTAGAACTCCACGTTGTCGCGACCGTAGCCGCTGAACCCGTAGACCCCGTACGTGTCGCCGATCGTCTCCAGCGCCTCGATCAGCAGAACCACCGCCTCCTTTTCGAGGTCGATGATGCGCTTGCCCGGGTTCTTCGCCTCCTGCGCGCGGCGCTGGGCCCACCAGCTCAGGTACTTGCGCGGGTCGTCGTCGAACTGATCGTCGTCGCCGGGCCGGTGCTGCGTCTTCTGGATCTCCTCGTCCGTGGAGGCGGACATGTCCAGCAAGAACGCGACCGCCACATCCCGCTCCACCTTATTGCGCCGGTAGAACAGCTTCTGCTCCGTCGTCGCCCCCGCGATCCGCTCCACGTACCACTCGATCACCGCGTCCAGATCGAAGTCTTCCCCATCGGGCAACCGCTTGATCTTGCGGAACATCTCGGGCCGCAGCAGTTCGAATTGCTTGCGCGTCTCGCGCACCAGCGACGCGTGCTCGCGCAGCGTCTCTTCGTAGAAGTCCGTCGTGCCCGTCTCGATTCGCTGCTCCTGCACCCGGCACCAGCGCGGCTTGTAGTCGTTGGCGCGGAAGTCCCACTCGTCGTAGTAGAACGACTCCGGCTCGTCGGCCAACGGCGAGTCGTCCTCCTCCCCGCCCGCATCCTCCCCGTGCTGTTTCTGGCTCGCCTGTTGCGCCGCCTGCTGCGCCTGCTCCACCTCTTTCATGAGGTTGTCCAGGAACATGCCCGACGATTCCGCCAGATCGCCGTCGACCATCTCATTGATCGAGATCTCGACGTTTTTCTCCAACAACTCCTGCAGCTGCTCTTTGGTCAGCGGCACCGGCGGCTGGTCGCCTGACCCTTCCTGCGCCTTCAGCTTCATCAGGAGCTGCACCAGCTCCGGCTTGAAGTCGCCCCGGAAATCCACCGGGTCCGGGCTCTCATAGGGCTGCTCGTCGCTGCCCGGCATCGCGGGCATGTTCGATTCCTCGAACCCCTCGGCCCCGCTCATCCCCGGCAGCATCTCCCCGTCGTCCTCACCGTCCGTCGACTGGGGAGGCAGGTTCAACTCGTCCCAGTCGGTCGGCTCCAACTGCACGTTGGGTACCTTCGAGAGCCAGTCGTAGAGCAGCAGCGTCGCCTCCGCAGAGTCTTCGACACTGGCGCCGTCGCCTCGGATCCGATCCAGCACCCGCAGCGGCGAGTCCATCAACGAGGAGATCTCGGCCGGCCAGCGGATCGCGGAATCCCCGTCTAAGCTCGCGCGCAGAAGGTTCTCCACCATCGCCTCGCGGGCGGGCATTTCTTCCAGCGGCCGTCGCCGCTCCATCGCTTCATCTTGCAAACGCTGGAGGGACTTGCGAATCCCGGCGTATTCGCGTTTCACCGTCGTGTCGATCCGGGTGTCCTCCACGATCGTGAACAGATCATGCGCCAGCCGCCGGTCTTCAAACAGGTCGAAGAAGCGCTCCATATCCGTGATCGGCCCCTCGTTCGCCGCGTCTTCGCGTGGCGGCGCGGCGGGCGACGCCCCCTCTCGCCCGTCGGCGCCGAACATGGAACCATCGCGCTCGTAGTCGAAACCGAAGGAGCCGAACTCCAGCCGCGCCGCTTGGTGCGTCGCGAACACCTTGTACACGCTGAAGTTCTCTGCCTTGCTTTGGTACGTCTCGACCATTGGCGGCAGAAAGATTGCCGTGCCTTCTGTGGTCGGGCTCGACTCGTTGACCCAGCCCACCCCTCGCTCCGTCAGATTCTCGACGCTCTGCACCGAGAGGTCTTGCCCGGTCAGCGCCTTGGCGTAGAGCCGGATCAACTCGCTCACCCGCTCGAGTTCCACCCGCGAGGAGAGCGACTCGATGATGTCCTCCCCCTTGGACGACTCCAGGCGGAAGAAGGCCTCCCCCCCGTCCACGCTGGCGCTGAGGATCTCCAGCCCCTTCTCCTGCCAGCGCGGCAGGTCCTCCGCCCGCAACAGGCGCAACACGTTGGGGCTGGACTTCACGAATTCCATCGCCGCCACACCCGATTGCGGCACGATACCCTCCGCCAGCTCCAGCAGCTCCCGGTGCGCGTCGCGGTCCACCTCAGCCAGCGCCTGCGCCGCCTCCATGAAGTAGGGGTGCCCCAGCCGTCCCACGCTCAGCGCCACCCGCCCTGCGAGCGCCAGGTAGCGTGCGCGTTGCTGGGGGTGCACCTGGCGCACCAGCGTGGGCCCGCGCTCGAAATAGACGCGCGCGTCGACCCAAGCCGTATTCGCCACCACGGAGCCGAACTCCAGAAACGGCGCGCGGTCGGGCCGGTCCAACTGCTCCAGCACCTTCGGCGACATCGTCAAACATGCGCTGGCCAGCTCGTACGAATGCGAGGCCAGCGAATCGATCACCTCCACCAGCAACCGCATCTGACTGAGCGGGAGCTGGGGCAGCACCAGCGGCGAGACCTCGAAGTACTGCGCCGCCAGTGAGCCGGACTTCCAGGTGCCCTTGTACAGCGACCGCCCTTGCGCGCCCCAGTCGCCCGCTTGCGTGACCGAGAGGTATTCCAGCGCCGAGGGGCTCGAGCGGAAGTAGGACCCGGCCAGCGCCGGCGACGCCTCCAGCAACTCCCGCCCGGTTCCGATCCACTCGTCGAAGCGGGGGAAGGTCAGCCGTTCCAGCATCGCTGGGCTGGCTCGAAAGTAGTCGCTCGCCGCCTCCCACGATCGCAACGAGTGCCGCGCGATCGCCACTCCTTCCGTCGCCCACGCCTCCATCTCCTGCGACGAGAGCACGTCGCTGAGACCCTCATGGGCGGTCTCAAACTCCTGCAGCAGCGCGGGCGGGAACGCACGCAGGGACTCCCGAGCTTGATTCAACGCGGCGGACTGAGAATCGGCCATCGTGATCTATCCAGAGTGCCGACGGATGACGCGTGTGGGATCCGGGAAGTTCCCGAACACCACCTCTTCCGTCTCGGTATCGAGGACAGCATAGGAGACCTGGAAGTCGTTCCCCGGATCCCGCGGCTCCCCCGTCGATCCGGGGTTGATCACCAACGACCCGCCGATCCGGGTCTCCAACTGGTAATGCGTGTGTCCGTAGATGATGAAATCCGCGTCCTCAGCCGCCAGCCGTTTCAGGTCGGGGCTGTTGGGATAGAGGTACTCGGAGTAGGGCTCCCAGGGAGTGGCGTGGAAGATCAGCAGCTTCTTTCCGCCTACGTCGGTGCGCAGGGAGTGGGGCTGCTGTCGCGTCCACTCCAACAATTCGCGATCCACTTTGGGCGACTCCTGCGCCCGGATCCCCGCCGGGCTGAGCAGAATGTCCTCGTGGTTGCCAAGCACGTAGCGCGCCCCGCACTCGCGCAGGCGCTGGGCCACGCCGTTCGAGAAGCGGAACTGGTAGCAGGCGTCGCCCGCACAGATCAACTCATCGACCTTGCCCATCTCCGCGATCGCTTGGTCGAGGGCCTGGAGGTTGTCGTGGATGTCCGAGACGATGCCTAGCCGCACAGGCGCCTCCGCTGCGCGGCCGGGAAGCGCGCGCCTGCGAAGCGCTGCGGAGCGAACGCGGACACCGGCGCTAATCCTCGAAGATCGATGAGATGACCTCTTCGATGCTGCGCTGGACGTCGTAGTCGTCCGTCAGCGCCCACGCGATCGCCACCTGACAGGCTCGCCTGGGCGTCGTATTTTTTTCGATCAGCTTGCCCGCGTAGATCAGGAGTCGCGTGCTCGCCCCTTCACTCAGTCCGTGCTCACGCAGGTTGCGGATCTTCTCGCCCAACCGCGCCAGGTCCGCCGCGATCGACACGCTGACACCCGACTCGTGCTGGATAATGTCCGCCTCTGTCTCCCGTGGCGGGTAGCCGAACTCAATCGAGATGAAGCGCTGCCGCGTCGAAATCTTCAGGTCCTTGATCGCCGACTGATAGCCCGGGTTGAACGAGATCACCAGCAGGAACCCGTCGCGGGCCTGCAGCAACTCCGACTTCTTCTCCACCGGCAGGATGCGACGGTGGTCCGTCAACGGGTGAATCAGGACCGTCGTGTCCTTGCGCGCCTCCACCACCTCGTCCAGATAGCAGATCGCACCGGCCTTGACGGCCCGCGTCAGCGGCCCATCGATCCAGACGGTCTCCTGCCCCTCCAAGAGGTAGCGCCCCACCAAGTCGGACGCGGTCAGGTCCTCATGACAGGCCACCGTCACCAGCGGGAGATTGAACTCCTTCTTGATTTCCCCATCCTCTTCCACCATGCGGTTCAGGCGGTACGCCATGTACTCCACGAAGCGCGTCTTGCCGCAGCCCGTGGGCCCCTTCAGGAGGACGGGGATCTTCGCCTCCCAGGCCGCTGTGAACACCTCGACCTCGTCCCCGACGGCGACGTAGTATGGCTCCACTTCGGCGCGGAACTCCTCCACGGCCCAAGAGCGATACGTCGTCTGCGGGCTGCTCGCTGTGGTCATCGTGGCGTCCCCTATTTGGCCTCAAACCCGGCTACGAGCCGGCGGTGATCCGTTGCTGCAGCGCGGCCCAGGCCTCATCGACCCGGTCCGTCACCTCCGCCAACGGGCAGTCGGTGCTGATTACCACGTCAGCGTGCTTGATGCGCTCGTCGTTGCTCAACTGCGAGCTTATCCGGTTGTCTGCATCCTCCGCGCTCAGCCCATTACGTTCCATCAGGCGCTCCCGCGCGACCTCCGGCGGCACCGTGATCACCCACACCTCATCCACCAGGTCCTGCCAGCCCGCCTCGATCATCACCGCCGCCTCCAGGATCGCGACCTCAGCGCCCTCCGCGGCAAGCTCCGACAACCGCGCCTCCGCCAACGCCCGAATGCCCGGCCAGACCACATCCGTCAAGCGCGTCATGCCGTCCGGCTGCCCAAACACCTTGCCACCCAGCACCTTGCGGTCGATCGTCCCGTCCGCCGCCACGATGTCACTACCGAAGGCGTCCACCACCTTCCGGAAGGTGTCCGTGCCCGGCTCATAAGTTTCGTGTCCCAGCAGATCGGCGTCGATGATGACGGCCCCGTGCTCGGCCAGCGTCTTCGTCACCGTGGACTTGCCGGAAGCGATCCCCCCGGTCAACCCGATCGATCGCATGACTGCTCCCGCGGGCCTCACACATGAACGCCCGCCACATGAAAGAAGGCCCGTCTGGGCCTCCGCGGGATGTTAGCCATCGCTGTTCCGGCCCGTCAATCCGGCCTCGCCGTTTCGTCAGCCCCGCCGCACTGTGCCACACGACACTGCGCTAGCGTCGCCGGGATTGCTAGATTTCCCGCCATCACCCGCTGGCGACCGCGCCGCTGGGTGTTATGAACGCCACGGTTCTCGTCAAGAGCTCCGGTGCGGGTGCGATAATCGAGTCGAGGCGTCCCGTCTGCCCAGGCGGGCGCTATTCCAGCCGGAGCCGGGCACGTCGCCCGCGCCCCACGCGAGGCCGTTCATGACCGTCGAGGCGCTCAGCAGCACCGCCGACCTGGAAGACTCCCGCGAGAAGCTGATCCACAGCTTCGCCGCTCTGCC
>JAPUIR010000094.1 GCA_027296805.1 Chloroflexota bacterium
TCGAGATGGTGACGCTGGAGGGGGCACAGGCGGGATTGTCGTGGCTGACGATCCTGAAGCGGCGAGCCACGTACCGGCTGGCGTTTGAAGACTTCGACGTTGAGCGGATCGCGGCCTACGGCGAGGCGGATCGCGCGCGCTTGCTGGCCGACGCAGGCATCATTCGCAATCGGGCGAAGGTGGCGGCGACGATCTCGAACGCCCAGGCGGTTTTGGGTCTGCGATCCGAGGGCACGACGCTGGATGCGTTCCTGTGGGCGTTCATCGGCGGCGAGCCGAGGCGCAACACCTTTCAGACGCTGGGGGAGATTCCCAGCGAGACCGACGAGTCGAAGGCGATGAGCAAAGGCCTGAAGAAGCGTGGCTTCCGCTTCGTGGGGCCGACGATTTGCTACGCGTTGATGCAAGCGGTGGGGATGGTCAACGACCACACCCCTCGTTGTTTTCGCTATGGGGAGGTCTGAGATGCGAGTAGACGTTGTACGGGCGATCGCGCTGTTCGTGATTCCGCTGGCGCTGGCGATGGTTGTGCTGGAGATCGAGGCCGGGCGCGTGCACGCGTCGGGGCTCACGACCTTCCAGATCACGGTGGTCAACACGACATCGCCGGAGACCGGCATCACGCGGGGCGCCTATCTGATCCACCGGGAACCGGGCGCGTTCTGGAGCGCGGGCGCACGGGCGAACCAAGGGCTGGAGGACATCGCCGAGTTCGCGTCGCCGCGAGCCGCGCTTGAGCAGATGGGCGCCACGGAGCTGGAGCGGGCGACGCAGCGCGGCGACAGGATGACGTTCGAGATTGAGGCGGCGCCGGGGCAGTACCTCTCGACGGTGCAGATGTTCTCGATGACGAACGACGCGTTCCTGGGGCTGGAGTCGCTCGCGTTGTTCTCGGAGGCGGGGACGGCCATCTCCACCACGATCTATTTGGAGGCATGGGACGCCGGTACCGAAGAGAACACGTTCGCCGAGACCGGCTACTCGGGGGCGGCGACGGACGAACCGATTCTGCCGCATCCGGGGATCCAGGGGACGCAGGCGATCATGATGATCGAGGCGTACCCAGCGATGCTGGTGGCGCCGGGCGGTGGGTTCCTCTCTTGGGAGGGTCCCGAACGCGCGGTTGAGGACGTCTTCGGGGGGCTGTCAGGGATTCAGCTCGTCTGGCACTGGACGGGGAACGCCTGGGAGGTGTGGGGTGAGGAGCCCGCGGTGCTGCGGCAGAGCTACACGCTCTTTCCCGGCGACGTGCTGTTCGTGTTGACGACTGAATTCTTAGTGATCCGGACGTAGCGAGCGCATCCGTCGTCTGCGCTACCATCGCGCCTCGACCTATCAGCGAGGAGCAATCCATGGGCGACACGGTCCTCTACGAACGCGACGGACACGTTGCGACGATCACCTACAACCGGCCGGAGGCGCTCAACGCAATCAACGCGGATCTGCGTCACGATCTGAACGCGGCCTGGCACCAGTTCCGCGACGACGAGGAGGCCTGGGTAGGCATCGTGACGGGCGCGGGCCGCGCGTTCAGCGCGGGGGCGGACCTGCGGGATCGTCGGGCGACGTTCTCGGGAACGTTCTGGGAGATGCCGAGCGCGAACTCGCTCGAGAGCGGTCTGGAGATCTGGAAGCCGGTGATCGCGGCGGTGAACGGCTACTGCCTGGGATTCGCGCTGACGCTGGTCGCGGCGTGCGACTTCGTGATCGCGAGCGAGCGCGCCGAGTTCGGATTTCCCGAGGTGCAGCTTGGCGTGCCGACGATTCAAGGCGCCGTGCGGATGCCGAAGAGGGTCGGCTGGCAGAACGCGATGGAGCTTCTGCTGCTGGGGGACCGGGTGAGCGCGGAGCGGGCCAAGGAGATGGGGCTGGTGTGGAAGGTGGTTGAGCACGACGACCTGCTGACGGAGGCGCGGACGCTGGCCGATCGGCTCTGTAAGCCCGCGCCGCTGGCGATCCGGGCGACGAAAGAGGTGGCGCATCGGGGCCAGGAGCTGTCGTTCGTGGAGGCGATCCGCTTCGGCGAGACGATGCGGCGGGTGGCGGGGGCGACGGACGACGCGAAGGCCGGCCCGGTCGCGTACCGCGAGAAGCGCCAAGCCGAATGGCAAGCACAGTAACCCATCCGAAGCGCTACACCTCGGAAGCTTCGATGGACGCCTGCGCCACTCGCTCGGCAAGCGCGCGCATGCGCCGGGCGTAGTCGTCGGGCTCGATCTCGCCTTGGTCGAGTTGATCGACGAGAGGGCCGCTAAGCCGCAGGAAGACCGACAGTCGCAGCGATTCGCGCGCGTGCCAGGCGCGGTCGATTCGATCTTGGTCGCGCAGGGCCTGGAGCTCGGTGGGGAGGTAGATCCCCGCGTGCTGGATGTAGGCCGAGGTGGCGGTCGCGGCGACGCCGCGGGGGTCGAGGGACGTGCGATGCAGCGCGGAGCGATCGGCTTCTTCGAAGCGTGCGGCGAGATTGAAGAGGCGACGCTGACGGCCACGAAAGCCCGCGCTGGCCTGTTCGATCACGGCATCGGAATCGGTCAGGGCCTGTCGCAGCAGGCCGGCGTCGTTGAGGAGGGCGAGAGCGGGAGCGGCGGGGTCAGCCGCGGCGTCACCCTGGGGGAGGGCGGCGATGCGCTGGAGGAGGTCACTCACCGGGCGTTTCTGGGGGCTGGTCGGGCTCGCCGTCGGCAGGGATGCGGCGAAAGGTGACCATGAAGCGGGGCGACTGTTTGACGCGGTCCATCGCTTCGCGGGCGACCAAACTGGTGAGGCCGCCGGGTAGCCGACGCTTGGGCACCTCCGCGATGTTGAGGACGGTCCAGCCGTGCTCGGCGGCGGCCTGGATGCTGGCACGCATCGACTCGTCGTCGGGGAAGCCCTCGGTGTGGGTGTCGCCTTCCTCGTGCTCGAACCAGTGCTTGCTGGTCTCGGCCGCCTGACGGCGCTGCTCCAGCTTGGCGTCGAGCTTGGCCTTGCCGCGCTCGCTCTGGGTCTCCGCGATCGTCCGTGCCTGCTGCGCGGCCTCTTCCGCCCGCGCCCGTACCTCCGGCGCTTTCTCGCGGGCGATTTTCTTGGCTTTTTCGAGCTGGTCTCGCCAGGTAGGCATGAATCCCTCATCAGTGTTGGACTGACCTCGCCTTGCGCTGGGCGTTGGGCTGGCCAGGAAATCAGTGTACGCGCGGCTTCAGTTACGCAGGGGCAGGTCCCGACAGCGCGCTAGGCGCCGAGCCGGACGAGCGTGCGACCGACGACCTGGGCGTTCAGCATCTCTTGCGCGAAGCTCGCAACGTCGTCCAGGCCGATGCGGCCGGTGACGAGGTCCAGGACGGGAATGCTGAGGTCGCCGCTGACGCGGTCCCAGATCAGCTGACGCTTGTCCATCTCGAGCCAGACGGACTCGATGCCCACGAGTTGCACGCCGCGCAAGATGAAGGGGAGAACGGTCGTCTCAAAGCCGATGCCGCCCGTGAGGCCGGAGAGCGCGACGAGGCCGTCGCGCTTGGTTTGGCGGAGGATGCTGGCGGTGGTGGAACCCCCAACGGCGTCGATTGATGCGGCCCAGCGCTCGGACTCGATCGGGCGCTTGCTCTCGGCGGCGATCTCCTCGCGGGTGAGGATCTCAGACGCGCCGAGAGAGCGCAGAAAGTCGTGCTGGTCTTCCTTGCCGGTGCCGGCGTGCACCTCGTACCCAAGCTTGTGCAGCATGGCGATGCCGGTGGTCGCGACGCCTCCGGTCGCGCCGGGGACCACGATCGGTCCGGATTGCGGTGTTATGCCGGCGGCCTGGATGGCGTGGACGCTCATGGCAGCGGTGAAGCCAGCGGTGCCGTAGGCCATCGCCTCCTCCGTGCTGAGACTGTCGGGAAGGGGCGCGACCCAGCCGGCGGGGAGGCGCGCGAGCTCCGCGAAGCCGCCGTCGTGGCCGGTCCCAATGTCGTAGCCAATAGCGACCACGCGATCGCCGGCGCTGAAGCGCGAGTCGGACGATTCGCGCACGGTGCCGGCGAGGTCGATGCCCAGCGCGATGGGGTACTTGGTGACGACACCGCCCTTGGGCGTGGTGGCGAGTGCGTCCTTGTAGTTCACGCCGGACCACTCGACGGCGATGGTGACCTCGCCGTCGGGGAGGTCGCTCTCCTCGCGGCTCTGGACGGCGAGGGAGAAGTCGTCGTCGGTTTTGTTGGCGATCAGGGCTTGATAGCTCATGCGGTCTCTCCTCGTTTTGAACTGGGGGGTTGAACTGTGGGTGTTTCGGCTGTGGATGTACCGAAGTGAGTGCTAGAGGACGCCGGCGGCGGGGTACTGGTAGTCGTCCTGTTGGCCGTCGTCCGAGGGGACGTCTGTGCGGACGTGCTGGGCACTGACACCCTGCGGGGTGAGCCGGACGATCGTGGCACCGCCGGAACGGTCGGGTGCGCCGGAGTAGTAGGCGGTGACTCCAGGCGGGCCGACAGGTTCGTGCAACTCCAAGTGCCCCAGTCCGACGTAGTGGGCCTGCAGGGCCTCCAGGTCGTGGGGGTGGATCTGGTACGACATGCGGGTCTCGTACTCGGATTTGACGTAGTAACCGTGGGCGAGGACGACGCGCCAGAGAGGACGCTCGTGGTGGTTGGCCCAAGGGGGCGAATGCTCGACGGGATTGAAATCGTAGTAGTCGGTGTGAGCCTGGCCCCAAACCTGGACCCCGATCTCGTCCAGGCTGATCAGTTCACCCTCTTCGCGGCTGATGATGTGGGCGTTGGGGGGGAAGTGGTGGGCGTACTTCACGTAGACCGAATCGGGCATGAATGGGTCATGGTTGCCGGGCAGGATGACCACGGGCATCTCGGCACGGCGCAAGGCCTCGCAGGTCGCCTCGACCAAGGGCTCACGGACGCGGTTGTTGTCGAAGAAGTCGCCGACGATGACCATCAGGTCGGCGTCATGCTCCCGGCCAAGGGCGGCCATGCGGGCGAGATCGGCGATGGGCCGTTCCGGCCATTCATCGTCGTGGGCGGTCTTGTGCCCGGTGCCGATGTGCACGTCGGAGGTGTGCACGATGGTGACGGAATGTGGGTGCGACTCCGGGTCCGGAAGCAAGGACTGCGGGCGTTGCGGGGTGGAACTCGCGTCGTCCGGATTGCTCATCTCGCTCCTCAGCGCGGCAGGATCGCCTCTCGGGGTGGCCCGGCGGCGGATTTGGCGTCCCGAGCGTAGCGGACCGGCCAGCGACGCGCCCGCTTCGAGAGACGGTGCGAAGCCGTGTTCGAAGCGGGCATCCAAAGCCCGATCGGAAGCTGTATTCAAGGCCAGACGGTCGTAGAATGCCCGCCATGACCCAGGATTCCGTCGCTGCCAGTTCCGAGACCGAGTTCGAGACCGTGATCGGTCTAGAGGTCCACGTGCAGTTGGGCAGCAAGTCGAAGATGTTCTGCCGCTGTCCGGCCGCGTATCAGGACGCGCCGCCCAACACGCACCTCTGCCCGGTCTGCGAAGGGCTCCCCGGGGCGCTGCCGGTGATCAACCGCCAGGCCGTGGAATGGACAATCAAGACCGGCCTGGCCCTGGAGATGACCATCCCGGAACTCTCGAAGTTCGACCGCAAGAACTACCCCTACCCCGACTTGATGAAGGGGTACCAAATCAGTCAGTTCGACATGCCCCTGACGCAGGGCGGGGTCCTGGACGTGGTGGTGGACGGTAGGAGCCGGCGGATCGGCATCACCCGGGTTCACCTGGAGGAGGACACGGCGCGGCTGCTGCATCGCAGCAACCAGGCGGGTGAGTCCTACTCGCTGATCGACATGAACCGCAGCGGGGTGCCGCTGATGGAGATCGTGTCGGAGCCCGACATGCGCAGCGCGGATGAGGCTCGCGAGTACCTGGTCAGTATGCGACGGATCCTGCGCTATCTGGGGGTCAGCAGCGCCGACATGGAGAAGGGGTCGTTCCGCTGCGACGCGAACATCTCGCTGCGCGAAGTGGGGGCGGAGGAGTTGGGGGCCAAGGTCGAGGTCAAAAACATGAACTCGTTCCGGGCGGTGCATCGGGCGTTGCTGTTCGAGGAGGTGCGCCAGGCGCAACGGCTGCGGGCCGGGGAGCGGATCGAGCAAGAGACGCGGGGCTGGGTCGAGGGCGAGGAGGTGACGACGTCGCAGCGGACGAAGGAGTACGCGGCCGATTATCGCTACTTCCCGGAGCCCGACTTGCCCCCGATACGCGTGTCGCGCGAGTGGGTGGCGGAGATCGCCGCGGAGCTACCGGAGTTGCCCGCCGCACGGTTTGCGCGATTCGAGAAGGAGTACGGCCTGGGCGATTTCGAGGCTGGACTGCTAACGGAGGATCGGGCCAAGGCGGACTACTACGAAAAGGCAGTCAGTGGGCTGGCCGACCCCAGTTCGCACGAGCAGGCGAAGAAGCTCGCGAACTGGATCACGGGCGATCTGGCCCGGGTCCAGCATGAACAGCGACAAGGGCTGGACGATCTGAAGATCAAGCCCGAACAGTTCGCCGAGCTCGTGGAGCTGATCGATGCGGGCACAATCAGTAGCAAGCTGGCGAAAGACGTCTTCGAGTCGATGTACGAATCAGGCGAGGGCCCGGCGGCGATCGTGGAGCGATCTGGGCAGACTCAGATCAGCGATGCCGACGAATTGGGCCAGATCGTGGAGCAGGTCCTGCAGGAGCAGTCGCAGGCCGTGCAGGACTACCGAGACGGCAAGGACACGGCGATCAAGTTCCTCGTAGGACAGGTCATGCGCGCGACGCGGGGGCGTGCCAACCCGCAAACGGCGACGGCGCTTTTGGAAAAAGCGCTGGCTGCGTTGGACTAAGCCCGGAACCCCGGACAGGGCCGGGTCGTTATGTGACTGTGGGCTATCGAGGGGCCGCCCAGGGGTCGCATTGGGCTTCACGGAGTCGTGACGCAGGCGAGGCTGTCGTGACGCAGGCGAGGGCAGCCGCCTATAGTGCGACCGAGTGGTCGCGGTCGAATTTTGGAGGTCGGAACTACCGCAATGCGTTCCTGGCTCCGAGACCCGGACACTCGTAAGTGGCTTGTTCCCGGCATGGGAGTCAAGCGCTGGTTCCTTCTCCTCTTCCTGGGCATGGGGTCGCTGGGGCTGGGCGTGTCTTTCCTGGCGCGGGAG
>JAPUIR010000095.1 GCA_027296805.1 Chloroflexota bacterium
GGCATTGGCATCACTCCGGACGCGCCGGCCGGTCTATGGCCGGAGACGCAAGAACGCCGCCCGGGGCGACGTTCCAGCCTTCAAAATAGCCCGCCGTCGCGCGCGGCAACAAGCAAACGCCGCACAGAGCGGCTTGGGCGACGTTCTACTGGGTCGGGTCGAGCACGCGACCCAGGAAGAGGATCGTGTTCGTCTCCGCGTCTCGGATCAGGAACACGAAGGGCCGATCGACGATGAGCTGCATTGGATCGGCGGGGGCGGACTCAGCGAAGGCCACGGCGGTCGCCGCGGCTGCCTCCGTGCCCAACTCATCCACCGCGATGAAGGCCTCGTGCACCACCTCGGAGATGAACAGGCTCGCCGCTTGCGTGATGCCCGAGAAGTCAGCGCCGCCGCCGAAGGCCGTGGGCATGCCCAGGTTCTTCAGCGCGGTACTCAGGGCTGACGCGACGCGAAACTCGAACTTCGGCATCTGCAGTTGGAGCTCACGCCGTGAGAGGTTGCCAGGGAGGTCCAGTAGGCCCGCGTCCGTCAGCGCGCCTTCGACCTCGGCGAACCGTCCCTCGTCCGGCACGATCACGACCATCGACAGCTCCCCGCCGATGTAGGCCAACTCGAACGCCTGGAATTCCTCACCACGCAGGTAGGGGAAGTCGACGTCGAGGCGCATGAAGGCTGCGTCGACTTGCCCGCCGTCGAGCAGGTGGAAGGCTTGCACGGCTCCCGTGGAGAACGGGATCGCCCAGGGGGCGTTGAGATAGATGGCGTTGGTCAGCACCAGGCGCGTGCTGGCGGTGACAACGCCCGGCGGCACGAGCATGGGGATGCGCTCGTTCGTCTGGTCCGAGACCCAGCCGTTGATCGCCTGGCGCGCACCTTCCGTGTCCTGGGCATAGTCCACCAGTCGGACTCCGGCCCCGTAGTCGCGGCCCAGCACCTCCAGGAAGCCCGCCTCCAGCGGCAAGCCAATCTGCGACCAGATCGCGTTGGCGGTCGAAAGCTCCAGCGTGAGCGACCCGTCGAACGTCTCGAACTCGCCTGGTCTCCGCGCCAAGGCTCGGTCGATCGCGTTGAAGCCCGCGTTCAGGTCGCCGGCCAGGTCGGCGTGCAGAACCGCGTCCATCTCCGCCGCCGTCTGTCCGCGCGCGCCCGCGCGCGCCATGCCCAGCGCGACGGCTGCGCTGTAGGGCGAGAAGACGAAGTTCTCCCCATCGACCACCAGTTCGCGGTAGAGGTCCAGTGCGAAAGCGGCGTTGGCGCGTGCCGTGCCGCCACGCGCTTCCAGATTCTCTTCAGCGCGATCGATGTCGACGCTCGCGACGGCGCCAGGGTCGGGGCGGTCGGGATCGGAGCCGGCCACGTCGTCGGACGAGCTGCCCTCACTCCCGCCCCCGCAGGCGACAACCACGAGTCCAACCAGAATCAGCGCAACGAGAAGCATCGGTCGCATCGCACAGCCTCCAGACGTTCCTGACGCTCGTGCCTCCGACCCGGTTCCCTATCGCCGCTAGTCCACCAGACCGAGCAGCCGATCCAGGCCCAGCACAATGTGGTCCAAGGACTCCGCCTCCCGCAACGCCCGCAGCACTCCTGGCATGAACGATTCCCGGCTGATCGAATCGTGGCGCAGCTTCAGCGTCTCTCCCACCCCGCCAAAGATGACCTCCTGATGGGCCACCAGCCCCGGCAAGCGCACGGAGTGCAACGTCACTCCCCCGAACTCGGCGGCGCGGGCATGGGGCAGCGTCTCCCGCTCCGCCACGTTGCGGCGGAAATCGGAGCCGCGCGCCGCGCGCATCTCACGCGCCGTAGTCATCGCCGTACCCGAGGGTGCATCGACCTTGCCGTCGTGATGCTGCTCGATCACCTCCACCGCCTCGAAGTGGGGCGCCGCGATCCGCGCCAGGTGCATCATCATCACGGCGCCGAGCGCGAAGTTGGATGCGATCACGCCCCCAACACCTGCCGCCACGCTCTGTTCCACCATCTGATCCACGAACGCGTCGGATAGTCCCGTCGTGCCGACGACGGGGCGCACGCCGCGCTCCAGCGCGTGCGGCAGCAGCGCCTCGGTCCAAACGGCGTTGCTGAAGTCCACCAGAGCGTCCGCCTCCAGGGAGTCGAGCCCATCGACCGAGTGCAGGAGCGGGACGTCGGCCCCACCCGGCAGCGCGATGGTCTCCGCCTCCGCCAACCCATCCAGCACACCGACGACCTGCATGCCTGGCGCAGCGTCGACTGCGGCCATCACGTGCTGGCCCATGTTGCCGCTGCCGCTCACCGCTACGCGCATCTCGGGCACCGGACTCCTCCCTCGTGAGCAACGCCTGCGCCACACTCGCGTATCACGCAAGCGGGGCCGCCCGAAGGCGGCCCCGAAAGACTAACCGTGTTCAGCGTGCCTCGTTAACGTGGCGCGCCGAAGTCGCTCCGTGGCGGTGGCGGGGGCTCCGGTGGGCCGCCGCCGCTGTCGCCGCTGCCTTGCTGGCGCCGCAACCCAACCCGCGCGAGCACTCCTCCGCGATTGCGAGAGTGTCCGCCGTCGTTGGTGGCCGGCTGGCGTTCGCCCTGGGGCTCGCTGCTGCTGTCGCCGCCCTCACCGGATCGGCGACGACGTCGACGACGCCGCTTGGGGCGGTCGCCTTCCGCGGGTCCATCACCGCCATCGTCCCGGCGACGCTCGGCCGGTCGGGAACGGGCAGGTGCTCGCTCGTCTGCGCTCGCGGACTGCTCCACGGGCTCCCCGCTCGACTCCGTCTCGGCACCGGCGTCGCTTGAAGGCTCAACGTCATCTCTGGCGGGTGCAACATCGTCTCTGGCGGGGGCAACGTCGTCCCTGGCAGGGGCGGCGCGGCTTGGTGCGTCGTCTCGGTCCTCGCGCTCCGCGCGTCCGCCCCGACCACGCCCGCCACGCCGGTCGCCGCGGTCGCCGCGGTCGCCGCGGTCTCCGCGATCCGAACGTTCGCGCGGGGCACGACGGCGAGGCTCATCACCTGAGTGATCGTCGCCGCCACCGCCTTCTCCGGCCGGCAGCAGCGCCTTACGCGATGCGTTGATGCGGCCCATGTTGTCGATCTCGGTGATCTTGACCTGGACCTCGTCACCCACCTTGACGACATCCTCCACGGTCGGCACGCGGTGGTGCTCGAGTTCGGAGATGTGTACCAAGGCGTCCTTGCCGGGCAGGATCTCGACGAAAGCGCCGAAGCTGAGGATGCGCACAACCTTGCCGGTGTAGATCTCGCCCGGCTCGACCTCCTTGGTCAGCGCGCGGATCTGATCCGTCGCGATCTGGGCCGAGTTCTGGTCGGTCGCCATGACGTAGATGGTGCCATCGTTCTCGATGTTGACGCTGGCGCCGCTCTCTTCCTCGATCTGGCGGATGGTCTTGCCACCCGGGCCAATGATGAGGCCGATCTTCTCCTGGTCGATGACCAGCTTGTACATGCGCGGCGCGTGCTCGGCGAGCTCTTCACGGGGCTCAGCGATGCAATCCAGCATCACGTCCATGATCGCCAGCCGGGCGTCGCGCGCCTGTTCGAGCGCCTCCGACAGGATCGCCAGGCTGATGCCGCGGACCTTGATGTCCATCTGCAGCGCGGTCACGCCATCCTTCGAACCGGCGACCTTGAAGTCCATGTCGCCCAGGTGGTCTTCCAGCCCCGCGATGTCGGTCAGCACGGCGTAGTCGTCGGCGCCTTCGCCCTTGATCAGGCCCATCGCGATGCCCGCGATCGGCTTCTTGAGCGGGACACCCGCGTCCATCATCGAAAGCACCGCCGCGCACACGCTGGCCATCGACGTACTGCCGTTGGACGACAGCACCTCGGAAACGATCCGCAACGTGTAGGGGAAATCTTCGAAATCGGGAATGACGGCGGCCAGCGCGCGCTCGCCCAACATGCCGTGCCCGATCTCGCGGCGACCGGGCGCGCCGATGCGGCCCGTCTCTCCCACCGACCAGGGCGGGAAGGTGTAGTGATGCATGAAGCGTTTGCTGTCCTCGGGCGTGAGGTCGTCCAAGCGCTGCGCCATCGACGAGCCGGCGAGGGTCGTCAGAGTCAGGACCTGCGTCTCGCCGCGTTGGAACAGCCCGGAGCCGTGCGTGCGCGGGATGAGTCCGACCTCGGCGCTCAGGTCCCGGATCTCGTCCGTCTTACGACCGTCCGGGCGGGCGCCCTTTTCCAGAATGTTCTGGCGCACGATGCGCTTCTCAAGCGCCTCGAAGGCGTCCTTGAGGGCATCGACCTCGTCCGCGTCCTCCACGTCGGTGACCAACCCGGAACGCAGCTCGTCGCGCTTGGTGTCGCGCTCGGCCTTCGTCAGTCCCGATTCCGGGGAGAGCGCCGCTTCCAAGTCGTCGGCGACGTTCGCCTCAATCGTGGCGACGGCCTCGGTGTCGAGTTCCTTGGCGGTGAAGGCGCGCTTCTCGCGCCCTAAGTCCGCCTGCATCTGCTCTTGCAACTCCACGATGGCGCGGATCGCTTCCTGGCCCAGCTCCATCGCGTCGATCAGCAGCTGTTCCGGCACCTCGCCGGCTTCGGCCTCCACCATCATGATCGCGTCGGAAGTCCCGGCCACGACGAGGCTGAGGTCGCCTTCGGTCATTTGCTCGAAGCTGGGCTGCAGCACCAACTCGCCGTCCACGTGGCCCACCCGCACCGACGCGACCGGGCCGTCCCAAGGAACGTCGGAGATGCTCAACGCGGCGCTCGTGACGATGGTGCCCAAGGTGTCGATCGGGCTTCCCATGTCGGTCGAGAGCACGGTGATGACGACCTGGGTGTCATCCATGTAGCCCTTTGGGAACAACGGCCGAATCGGCCGGTCCGTGAGCCGCGCCGCGAGTATGGCCGTGGTAGTCGGCCGGCCCTCGCGGCGGAAGAAGGAACCGGGGATGCGCCCGGCGGCGTACAGCTTCTCCTCAAAGTCCACCGAGAGCGGGAAGAAATCGATCCCGCGCCGGGGCGTGCTGGCGGTGACGACCCCCAGCAACATCGTGTCGCCGTAGCGCAGGGTGACCGCGCCGCCGGCTTGTTGTGCGAGATGGCCCGTCTCAAGAATGAGGGGCACACCCGCGAGTTCTACTTCGTATCGACTGGCGTTCATACTGACCTTCCTGGCGCACACCGGCGTGTCCGGTCCATGCGCGATGTAGGTGATCCCTTGGGGATCACGGCGTCAGGCCCGTGAACAGCGGCCCCGACGCGCCACCATCTGGGGTGGCTTCGTTTCGTTCCTCCCACGGCTCCCGGCCGGGGATTCGTATCTCCTGCGTGGTCCTCTTCGCTCTTTCTTCCCCAGCGCAGGCCCGCGCGCGTCTGCGACGCGCATTCCGGAGTCGATCCCTCTGATCTCTCCGACGCCCCACTCACATACAGGTGAGCAAGGTCGTATCCGTGTCACACCCAGCGCCACCCCGGCAGCCCAAAAGGGCGTGGTTCCCGCTAGCGGCGGAGGCCGAGACTCGCGATCAGGCTGCGATAGCGCTGCACGTCTTCCCTATTGAGGAAGCCGAGCAACCGCCGCCGCCGACCGACAAGCTTCATGAGCGAGCGCTGGGACTGGTAGTCGTGTCGATTCGCCCGCAAGTGGTCCGTCAGCTGAGAGATTCGCTCCGTGAGCGCCGCGACCTGGACCTCCGGGGAGCCGGTGTCCGTTTCGTGGACGCGATACTCCTGGGCGATGTCGGCCTTGTGGGCTTTTGTCAGCATGAATACTCTGCGGAGCTTCCGAACGACATATTGTCTGGGTTCGTCGCTCTCGAGGCGGACCGTAACAGGGCCCCGGCCTCGGGAACACGCCGCAATGTAACACAGGGGTTCGTGCCCTCCATAGCCCCCGACGCACACTGCGATCATCGACCGTGCTGGATTCAGCTTCAGTACATCTGCGACAATCAACCCATGAACCGCAAACCGGCCATCATCGTCAGTGCCCGCCTCGACCCCGAGGTGATGGAGAAGTTCGGGGCCTGGCACCGCGACACCCATATGCCGCACATCTTCGCCATACCCGGCATCTCCGGCGCGCGT
>JAPUIR010000096.1 GCA_027296805.1 Chloroflexota bacterium
CGCCCGCTTCGACCAACTGGATCGGCATCAGGTCGCTCCGTTTCCGGCCCTGCCCTGAGCCGAGTGCGGTTCAGTGTGGCGGACGGGCGCGATCATGACCACCGTACGGACGGGATGGGGCACTTGGGGTTCCCGCGGCGCTCGCCTTCGGCCGGGGGCGCTTTCGCTGAGTCAGCGTAAACGACACTGGCGCACGGCGGCGCGGTTAGACTGGCGGGATGACGCAGAGGCTCGAACTCACGCGGCACTTCCCCGCGATGGCGTCGTCCGACTATCGGGCGCTGTGGATGGCCTCGGGTGCGTCCGCAGTCTCTATCTGGGCCCTGATCATGGCGCGGGCCTGGTTAGCTTTGGATCTGGCCGACTCCGGTTTCTCGGTGGGCATCGTCACTTTCGCCGCCATGGCTCCCTGGACCCTGGCGCCGATCGCGGGCGTACTGGCGGATCGCTACGATCGCGCCCGCATGGTCGTGATCGCGCGTGTCGTGCAGGTGCTGCTGGCTGTAGGACTCGCCGCACTGGCCTTCACGGGCGAGTTGGAGGTCTGGCATCTGGTCCTCTTCGCCTTCGCGAATGGGCTGGGTTGGTCGTTCGAACGCGCAGGGGAGAGCTCTCTGCTCCCCAACACCGTCGATCGGCAATCGCTGCTCAACGCCATCACGCTCGTCTCACTCGCGAGTTTTGGCTCCCGCTTGGTCGGTCCCCTCGCGGCGGCGCCGCTCCTGGCAGGGGCCGGGGCCGGTTGGATCTTCGTCATGTCCGCTTGTTTTTACCTGCTCGCCGCGGGGCTGACCACACGGATCCGGGTGCGTTCCACGGGTGACGTGAGTGTCGAGGGGCCCATCTTCGCGGAAGCGCGGAGGGGGCTCGCGGAAGCATTCCGCTATCTCGGTGCCAATCCCCAACTCAAGCTGATCATCGCTGTCGTCGCTCTGCATTGTTTTCTTACGATGTCCTTCGACGCGCTCCTGCCGATTCTCGCCCGCGATGTCTTCGACGGCGGCACCAGCCTGTTCAGCGCGATGCTGATGGGGATCGGCGGTGGCGCCCTGGTGGGGACGCTTGCGCTCTCCTTCGTGCGGCGTGACGCACTCCGCGGCCGGCTCTTTTTCGCCACCGGGCTTGTTTCCGGGGTGGGGGTCGCCTGGGTGGGCCTGGCGCCTTCGCCGGCGATGGTGGTGGTGGGAGCCGTGATCGTGGGAGCCTCGCAGGCGACGTTCGTGGCGCTGGGATCGGTCTTGATCCAGTCCGTCTTGCCGGACGGGATGCGTGGTCGCGTCATGAGCCTCTACGCGCTGTTCGCGGGCGGCGTCATGGCTGTCATGGTCTTCAGCAACGGCACGGCGTCGGACGTGGTGGACACTCGCATGCTGCTCTGGCTGCCCGCTGTGGCCTTCGTCGGTCTGCTGCTGCTTTGGGCCGCCCTTCACTCCGACCTGCGACGGGTGTTCGGCGAGGGCACGCTCTATCTGGGGCGCGAGCCGCAAGCGAGCGGGGCGCCGGCCGGGGGACGCTAATCGCGTCGGAGCACCCTCGTCAGTTCGACCACGGCTCGGTCCGGGGTGAGCGTCGCTAGCGCGGTTGGGGCTGGGGATCGGCCTCGGCGCTGGTCGGTTCGTTGCGCAACGGCACCTGGTAGAGCCAGAGGAAGAAGAGGCCGATGACGGCGATCGGGATCAACACGAGACCGTGTAGCGCGGCGGCGTAGGCGATGGCGACCTCCTCCGAGTTGACGCCGACCAGGTAGATCAGTACGACCTCTTTCGTGGCCCACTCAAAGGGGCCGACCCCGCCGGAGGTGGAGGGGGCGGTGATGATGATGTTGGCGGCGGCCGCGATCAGCAGATAGACCGGGAAGGGCACGTTGAGCCCGAACGCCTCCCCCACGAGGAAGTACATCAAGGCTTCGAGACCCCAGGCGAGGGCGCTGGTCCAGAGCGCGCCCAGGAAAAGGTCGCGCTGGGCGGTCGCGGAGAGCCCCTCGATGAGCGAGTCCAGCCAGCCGATCTCCCGCCCTCGCAGGAGCGGCAGCGCGTCGAAGATGCGGTGCACGATGCGGCCCGCCTCTTGGGGGTGGGTGGCGATGAAGTAGATCAGCACGAGGGCGGCCGAGACACCGAAGACGAGGAAGGCCATCGCGGCAGCGAGCAGGTCGCCCGCGTAGCCCATGCCCTCGAACCCGGCCAGGCTGGCGCCGACGCCGACGCAGAGGAAGAGGGTGAGCATGAGTCCGTCGAAGACGCGGGTCAGGAAGATGCTGGAGAGGCCGGCGGCGCGCCGTACGCCGTGACGCCGGTAGAGGGTGTGTGCGCGAATGACCTCGCCGGCGCGGAAGGGGAGGACGTTGTTGGTACCGAAGCCGATCGCAATGATCGGGAAGAGCTTGTAAGGCGGGATCGCCTGGATATGGCGCAAGAGGTAGTGCCAGCGGATCGCGCGGACGTATAGCCCGGCGAAGTAGACGGCCACAGCGGCGAGGATGAGGAGGAGATCGGCGTCGCGGAAGGCGTCTGCGACCCCGGAGAAGTCCGTGTTGCGCAGGAAGAACACGATGAAGACGCTGCTGACGGTGAGGCCCACGACAGCGCGAGGGAATCGCCCGGTCAGATGGTGGACCCAGGCCTTCATCAACGCACCCCTGGCGCGTCCCGGGTCTTCACGCGCCGGATGCTGGCCAGGCGCTCCCGCCAGCCGGGCGGCCAGTGCGTGAGGTTCCCCAGGATGCCCAGCCCGGGGCCGTTGCCGAGGGCAGTCTCGGCGATGAAGGCGGCGGCTACGGCGACCGCGCCGCCGATGAGGATGTCGGCGAAGTAGTGCTCACCCAGATAGATGAGGGAGAACGCCATCGCGGTGCTGTAGAGGGAGGCCATCAGCATCAGCTTGCGCGAGCCGACGAGATAGCCCAGGACGATCACGATGAAGCCCGCGGCGAAGTGCAGCGACGGCATCGCCGCCCTCGGGTTGGGCTCCGCCAGGAGATCGAAGAGATCGTCAAACAGGGCCTGACCTAAGATCTGGGGTCCCACATCCGTGAGCACCCGCCGGATACCTGTCGTTTCCCCCATTTCCATCGCCAGCCAGGGCGGCACGGTGGGCACCAAGTAGTAGAGAACGACGGCGGAGTAGAACGTGGCCATCATGATTACGGCGACGCGGAAGAACATGCGTCGCGCGAAGATGAATGTGCCAAGCACGATGGCGTGGGGGAAGACGAACCAAGTCCAGTGCACAAAGGCGGCGGCGAACGACCAGAAGTTCGTGTCGCCGTTGGCACCGCCCACGCGCTCCTGCAGCCACGCCGTGGGCGTGCCATTGAACCAGGCGGTCTCCCAGTTCAGCACGTAGCTGGTGCTGGCGCCGATGGCGGTTTCGTCGGCGGCATCCCGCAACTGGGTGAAGAAGTAAAGCGAGGTGAGGTAGAACACCCAGGTGCGGAGGTCGTTGCGGGGGGCGACCCAGAGCAAGGCGCCCAGCCCGGCACCCAGCACGATCGGGAAGGCGATGTCCTGGAAGCCGGCGGTGGCGCGGAGGAGCGGAACGGCCAGCGCGATCCACCAGACGACCCAGGCCAGCATGCGCAGCGCGGCGTGGGGGGTGCTGGGGCGCTGGAAGTCGTGACGCAGTTGCGTGCGCCAGGTGGCGAACTGCGCTCGCGCGCCAGAGTTGGACGATTCCACCATCGTGCTTGCTACTCCCCCGACAAGGCGCTCGCGTGCCGCCATTTACGTTAGGTGAATGGACGCGTTCGCCGCGACCCGTAGACTGGCGCCGTGCCCGCATCCAGAACCGTTGTTCCCCTGCTGGCCGCCGTGGTCTGGCTGCTGGCTTCGGTCGGATCATCGCTGATCACGCCGTCCTCACCTGTCACGTCGGTCGCGCGCCCGCCGCTGGCCGCCCCCGACGATCTGTTGGTGGCGTTTCGTGACGATGTTGGAGACGAGACCCGGCGGGCTCAGCTCGCGGCCTTGGGACTGCAGACGCTGAACGTCTTCGAGCTGACGGGCGTGTTTCGGGTGCGGGCGCGACCGGGCACAGCCGAATCCGCGCTCCAGGCGCTGATCGCATCGGGGTCCGTTCGGTTCGTGGAGTGGGACGCACCGCTGCGGGTTGCGCAGTCGCCGCCGGCGGCCGAGCCGATCATCCCTAACGATCCGCTGTACGAGGATCAGGCCTGGTTCATGCAGCTCATGGAAGCACCGGCCGGTTGGGCGATCACCGTGGGCGATCGGTCGGTGATCGTGGCGGTGCTGGACGGGGCTGTCGATCTGGATCATCCCGAGTTGATCGACAGTATCTGGACGAACCCGGGCGAGGTGCCGGACAACGGCATCGATGACGACGGCAACGGCTACATCGACGACGTGCACGGCTATGACTTTATCGGCGATTACGCGGGGCCGGGCGGCCGTATTGGTGAGGACAGCGATCCCGACGCGAAGGCGGGCGACTCGGCCGTGGGCGACGGGATCGATCAGGACAACGACGGGAAGCCAGACGGAGCGGTGGGCCACGGGACGCAGGTGGCGGGCATCATCGCCGCCGCTGGCAACAACGGCATCGGCATCGCTGGGGCCGCTTGGCAGGTCACGATTATGCCGGTGCGCGTGACCGGCCCGGAGGGCAACGGCTTCTTCAGTTCGTTCGTGCGGGCGCTGGAGTATGCGGTCGCGAACGGCGCCGATGTCGTCAACATCAGTCTGGAGTCCAGCTTTCTCCCGCAAACGGTGGAGGAGACGGTACAAGCGGCGCTCGACGCAGGGCTGATCATGGTGGGGGCGGCGGGAAACACAGGGTTTGGCGTGAGCTTTCCGGCCTCGCTGCCAGGGGTGATCGCCGTGGGCTCTACCCGGGGCGAAGCGGAGCCCGACCGGCGGGCGCTGTTTTCGCCGGTGAGTGGGGAGGTGGAGTTCGTGGCGCCGGGCGAGGACATCCCCAGCCCCACGGTGGAGGCGGTGACGGGGGAGGCGAGTTTCGGCACGGGCACAGGGACGTCGTTCTCGGCGCCGCTGGTGACGGCCGCGATTGCGCTTATCCGATCGATCCGGCCGACGGCCACCCTGAGCGACGTGCGTGCGTTCCTGCGCGCCGGCGCCACCGATCTGCCCGACCTCGAGTCGCCGTTCTGGGACGGATCCGGACGCATCAACTACCGACAGTCGCTGGCGGCAGCGCTGGCCGGACCTCTCCCCGCGCCGGTTCTGGACACGGTGATCCCCGGCGACTCCCTGATCGTGGTCACGGGGCGGGCGGTGCCGAATGCGCTGATTACCCTGACGGACGATGCCAGCGGCTTGGTGATCTCGACCGAGGCGGCCGGTCCCGGCGGACGCTTCTCCATTGGTGTGCCGCTCGCGGAGCTACCGGAGACGATGGCGGTGCTGGCGTTGGTCGCGACGGCGGAGGGGGAC
>JAPUIR010000097.1 GCA_027296805.1 Chloroflexota bacterium
GCGGCCGCCGACGCCGGCCTCCTCGCCTGGGAAGCACTGGCGTACTCGATCTTCGTCTTCGGGGCCTCGGCGCAGTTGGTGGCGGTTGACGCGCTGAGCGATGGCGCACCCGTCGTCACCGTCATCGTGGCCGGGTTGCTCGTGAACATGCGCTTCATTGCCTTGGGGCTCAGTGTCTCAACGATTCTGGAGGGGTCGCTCTGGCGGCGGATCTTGCTCTCGCAGATCGTGATCGACCAGACAGCAGCCGTGGCAACGGGACACGACAACCGCGAATGGGGCCGGATCGCGTTCATCGTGACCGGGTTGGGGCTGTTCGTGGCCTTCGCGCTCGCCACGTTGGCGGGCAACAGCATCATCTCCGCCCGGGGATCGCTG
Source organism: Chloroflexota bacterium (assembly GCA_027296805.1). GTDB lineage: Bacteria > Chloroflexota > Dehalococcoidia > Bin125 > Bin125 > JAPUIR01. The sequence continues at coordinate 379 of JAPUIR010000097.1, forward strand.
ATACAGGACCTGGGCCTGGATGCAGTCATACCGGCGCTGTTCCTGGCATTGCTCTGGCCCCGTCTCGCGTCGCCGCGATTTCGGCGGGCGGCGATCGCCGGGGCCGCGATCGGTCTCGCGACAACCCCCTTCGCACCGGTGGGGGTGCCGCTCATGGCCGCGACCGCTGGAGCGCTGGCGGCGGCGATTCCGGGGCGGCTGCCGTGGAAGTAAGCGGGCGAGACATCTTGATCGTGCTCGTCGCGCTGGCGGGCGGCACCTACCTGATGCGGGCCACCGGACCTTTGCTGCTCGGCAACCGCACTTTGCCCGCTCCCGTGCTCCTAGTGGCGGAGATGCTCCCGGTGGCGCTTTTGGCGGCGCTCGTAGCCGTCGGCAGCTTCGGGGCCGGTACGGCGCTGGAACTCGACGCCCGCGCAGTGGGGCTTGCGGCGGCAGTCTTAGCCCTCGTCCTGCGTGGCGGCCTCATGGCAGCGGTTTTCGCCGCGGCAGTCGCCACCGCCGTCGTGCGGTTGATCGCCTGACTCCCGCCCTTCACGCCTTGCGCGGGATCGAGCCGATCGATGACCTCCACGCCTCCGCCGAGTACCGCGCCGCCATGACCCGCGTCTTCACGGCCCGCGCCATCAGCGCCGCAGCGGGGCTGTAGCCGCTGGGCGCGAGGAGCCTTAAGCACCGTTCGCGTCAGCTCGCCCCACACGGCACCCGGATACTGACTTCCACCACCACCCACTGCTCCGGCGGCAATCCCTCCGCCACCGCCTCCTCGTCCCGCACCAGCGCAACCTCCACGAACGCCTCGCCCGTCTCCGGCCTCGATGCAAGCCCGTCGGCAGATCGTAGCGTGACAGCGAAGCCGGTCACCTCCACCGTCTCGAAGTCCTCCACCGACAGCCGCCCGTCCCGCACCGCCTCGATCAGCCCCTCCGGCAGCGGCTCGCCCGGAACGAATCCGGGATCGACGGGCCGTCCCGCGAGGCCAACGATGAATCCCTCCGTGCAACCCAACTCCGCTGACGCTACCACGGCCTCATCGTCGCCGCCGCAAGCGACGCCCATCAAGCTGGCTGCCAGCATGAAGCCAACGATTAACCTGCCCTGACGCTTCATTCCTCCCTCAACATCTCCGACAACGCCTCGACCAACCCCCACTCACCCCAGGCGATCCGCCAACCCCAACTCCGACGTCGTCTCGCGAAACCACTCCAACACCTCGGGGTGATAGGGGATCCCCCGCTCCCGCCGATCGATCTCCTCCTCGTGCTCCTCAAGCCCCGCGTACAGCACCCGATCGTGGCCCGGGGCCGTGGGCGTCTCCTGCAACGCACGAAGGTAGCGGTCCATGCCGCTCTTGAACTCGTCCACATCGGTGAACGCGCTGATGTCGTAGACCGTGAAATGGTGACCGCCGCCGTTGGTGCGCTGCAGCGCCGGGCCCGCGCCCGGTAGCAGGCCGCTGAGAATGTCGATCATCACCGCCAGGCTGTAGCCCTTGTGCGATCCGATCTCGCGCGTGCCTCCCAACGGCAGAATCAGAAAGTCCTCCGGCGTCGCCTGCTCCTCCATGATCGGCGTCCCGTCCGCCTCCGCCACCCAGCCCGGCAGAATGTCCTCGCCCAAGCGCTGCGCCAGCCGGATCTTGTTCCCCGCCACGGAACTCATCGAGGCGTCGAAGATGAACGGCGGCTCGACTCCGGCCGGCACCGCCACCGCGAGCGGGTTCAGCCCCACCCGCGCCTCCGCCCCGAACGTGGGCGTCAGGGCTAACCCACCCACCGTCATCGACAGCCCGATCATGTCGTGCGGCAGCGCGAGCTGGGCATGGTACGCGGCCGCACCGAAGTGACGCCCGTTGTTGGCCACCACCGTTCCCACGCCGCACTGCCGCGCCTTCTCGATCGCAATCGCCATCGCCTGCGGACCGATCGTCAGCCCCAAGCCGCGGTCGCTGTCGACCGTGGCCGCCGCGCGAGCCTCCCGCAACACCTTCATCTTGGGCGTCGGGTTGATCGACCCGTCCCGCAGGCCGTCGACGTAGTAGCGCATCATGTTGCTCACCCCGTGCGAGTCGATGCCGCGGTCGTCGGCGTAGAGCAGACAGTCCACGCAACGCTGGGTGTCGTCCGGGGGCATGCCGAGCGCCTCGAAAATCTCGCCCACCGTCTGGCGCATCGCGCCGGACTCCACCCGCACAGCGATCTCGTCGGGAACGCGGAACTGCTTCAGCATGGGGACTCCTTCACGACGGACGTGTCTGCCACGGACATGAGCGCGACAGGCGCGTTTGCGGCCGCCTGTCTGCGGCGACCACTCTCAGCCTCCGGCTCGGAGAGGCCAATCTCAGCCGCCGACTCGGAGAGGATAGCCACCAGGGACGGATCAGGCTGCCCGGCTTGGCGCGCACGTGCCGGCGATCAGGCCCTCGCGGCCTCCGTCGCACGAAGTTGCTCCTCCAGCAGTTCGTTGGAGTGTTGCAGACCCTGCTTGAGACCGCTGATGCGGCTCACCCCACGCAGCAGCGCCGTGTGCAGCGGATTCGATCCGCGCACCTGCGTGAACCGGCAACGGACCGACGTCCCCACCTTCGTGGGCTCCACGCTGATCATGTAGCGCGACCGCCCCCCGAAGGGGCTGCGCAGCTCATAGGTCACGCTTTCGTAGGGACGCCAGTCGACGATTTGGTGATGGGTCGTGATCCGGCCGTGCGCGCAATGCTGCGTAGTCCCCGGGCCCCGCGGCGCGCCATCGCGCCCGGTTTCGTGGATGCCATCGGACTCAAACCATACGGCGCGCAGCTCCGGTTCGGTCAGGTGCGCCCAGACGTCGTCCAGGGCGGTGGGCACCACCCAGCCCATATCGACCCAGACCTCATCGTCCGCCACAACCACGGGATGGTCGTGACGATGCGCGGTGTAGGCCGCGTCGAGATCCTGCACGACACCTGGCACTAGCCCCAGATGTTCGTACGTCTCTTCGTGCGCGGTTCCGTCCGGCACGACCCCGGCCAGCCCCAACGCGTCGATACAGGCGTCGGTGAAGTAGGCATAGGCCGCGACGCCCGTCGTCTCAATGATCGAGTTCTTCAGCAGGCGATGCACCAACACGACCTCCGGGCCCGTCAGCTCCTGCCGGTCGCCAATGTGGGATATCGCATACGCCCCGAAGTGCGCCACGAACTTGAGGCCCAGGTCGGGGATCTTGCTGCAAGCCTGGCAGGGGCAGGTGGTGTTCAACTCCATCCGCTCGCGTGTGCGCATGAACACCGCGTAGGTGGCCTCGATCAGATCGATCAACGGCTGGCCGTCGCGGATGCGCCCCGCCGGCGCGTAGCAGAAGACGGCGTCGCCCTCCAGATTGGCCGTCTCGAACGGCGGCGCGAGCGTCTTCAGGATGTCGCCCAACAGCTCGTCCAGGATGCCCTGGGCGTGCTCCAACTCTGAGCCCGCCAGAAAGGCCGTATAGCCGCTGATGTCGGCGATGACCAAGCAGCCCTGCTTGGGATCGTTGTCGGAACTCATGCTGTCCCCTCCGCGATCGTTCAGCGCGATTCTATCGCTCATGCAAGCCTCTGACCGCGCGGTGGAGTAGCCTGCGCCTCCGAAACACACAAGTTCCAGGAGGCAGGTTGGTATGCGGCTGGCCCGAATCGAACACGACGGCGACGCGGTCTACGCGAGCGTGGATGGCGACCAACTCCTCCTGATCGACGGCAATCCCTTCGGCTCGCACTCCGTCACCGACACCGCGCTCCCCCTCGATGGAGCGACGCTGCTCTGCCCCTCGCAACCGAGCAAGATCCTGGCCATGGCCGTCAACTATCGCAGCCACGGCGAGCCGGTCGCGGTCCCCCAGCCCTTCCTCAAGACCCCCTCCTCCGTGATCGGACCGGAGGTGGCGATCGAACTACCGCGCGATGCCGAACGGGTCGACGAAGAGGGCGAGGTCGTCGCGGTGATCGGACGGCGCACCCGCAACATCACCGTCGATCAAGTCGACGCGCACGTCTTCGGCTACACCTGCGGCAACGACGTCTCGGCGCGAGACTGGCAACGCGCGGATCGACAGTGGTGGCGGGCCAAGTCCGCCGACACCTTCACCGTTGTCGGCCCTTGGATCGAGACCGACCTCGACCCCGCGGCCGTGGGCTTCCGGGCGCGGCTGAACGGCGAGTCCGTCCAGGAGGCCAACACGAGCGAGCTGGTCTTCAGCATCCGCGAATGCATCGCCTTCATCTCCCAGGCGATGACGCTGGAGCCGGGCGACCTCGTCTTCACCGGCACCCCCGGTACAACGGCACAACTCTCGGCCGGCGACGTGATCGAAGTGGAGGTCGACGGGGTGGGCGTGCTGCGCAACCCGGTCGTCGACGCGCCCTAGCCGGCTCGCAGCGGGACAGACGGGCTAGCGAGCTCGCGGCGGTAGCGCGGCGGCGCCAACTCCGCGATGTGCTGATGACACATCTCGCAACTGGTGATCCCGCGCTCGCGCGCGGCGGGGTCGAGCGTGCTGTCCACCCAGCCCAGGAACTGCTCGTAGTCGTGGCGTAGATCGGCGGGGTCGTCCCCCACCTGACCCAGGTTGTGATGCTCGGCGTCGAGTTCGGCGGCGAAGGGGCAGGCACGAAGCTGGCCGTCGCTGCGCAACACCGGGAAGCAGCGCACGCAGCCGGTCCCCAGGCCGTGGAACTCCGCCTCACGATCCTGATCCACCTCCTGCTCGCTGGCATTGCCTGCGTGGAACAGCACCTTGTTGCCCTTGAAAAGACGATGCGGGTTCGCCTC
>JAPUIR010000098.1 GCA_027296805.1 Chloroflexota bacterium
CCGTCCACCTCGATCCGGGGCTTCAGCACCACCTCCGCCAGTTGGGCCTGCGCCAGCGCGCTCAGCCGCTCCTTGAGCGGTGCGATGTTCTCCCGCCGCACCGTGAACCCCGCCGCCATGTGGTGGCCGCCGTGCCTCTCCAGCAGGTCATCGCACTCGCGCAGCGCCGCCGCGATGTCGAACTCCGGGATCGAGCGGCAGGACGCTCGGCACCACTCCGGTCCCTCCTCGTAGACGAAAGCCGGTCGGTGCCGCTCCTCCGCCAGCCGCCCCGCCCCCAGCCCCACGATCCCGGTCGGAATCCCTGGGTCGCCGATGAACGTAATCGGCAGATCCGCATCCTCGTCCGCGAGCCGCGCGGCACCCCGCTCCATCGCATCCAGCGTGAGCTGGCGTCGCTGCACGTTGAGGCTGTCCAGCTCCTGCGCCTGCGCCGCCGCCCGGTCCGGATCCGTCTCCGTCAGCAGCTCCACCGCCCGCAGCGCATGATCCAACCGCCCCGCCGCGTTGAGTCGCGGCGCCAACCCAAACGCGATGCTGTCCGCGTCCAGCTCCTGTCCCCACAAGCCCGACACATCCAGCAGCGCTCGCAGTCCGGGCCGCGTCGTCTCCCGGATCGCATCCAAGCCGTTCGACACGATCCAGCGGTTGTCCTCCACCAGCGGCACCACATCGGCCACCGTGCTCAGCGCCGCCAGATCCAACCAGCGATCGGCGCCCACCGATAGCCCCCGTCGCTCCAGCAGCAGATGCGCGATGCGGTAGGCCAGCCCCCCCGTCGACAGCTCGCTGAAGGGGTAGGCCGAACCCGGCACCTTGGGGTTGACCGTCGCGTAGGCGTCCGGCGTCTCCGCCGGCACGCTGTGATGGTCAACGATCACCACATCGAGCCCGATCTCATTCGCGAAGTCCACCTCCGCGATCGATGTGATCCCGCAGTCGGCCGTAATCACCAGATCGACGCCGCGTCCCCGCAGCTCCGAGAGCGCCTCCCGGTTCAGTCCGTACCCCTCGCTGAAGCGGTCCGGGATGTACGCCGACGCGCGCCCGCCCACCGCCCGGATCGCCTCCGTCAGAATCGTCACGGACGTGATCCCGTCCACGTCGAAATCGCCGTAGACGGAGACGGTCTCGTCGTCCCCCACCGCCCGCAGGATCCGCTCGATCGCCGCCTCCATCCCCGGCAGCAGCGCCGCGTCGGGCAGCGTGTAGGGCTGGTCGAAGAGGAACACCTGCGCCTGCGCGGCCGTGCGGATCCCCCGCCGCCAGAGCAGCTTGTTCACGAAGTCGGGGTAGGGCGTACCGGGCACCGCCTCGTGCTCGTGCGGTTCCGGGATGTGCCACAGGCGCCCTCGATAGGAGTCCGACCGAATCCGCACCTCCGCCTCCTCTCCCTCCGGCTCCCGTGAGCCGCTTTACGGCTCCCAGCGCTTGAAGACCAAGCACGCGTTGTGCCCGCCGAAGCCCATCGAATTCGTCAACGCGACGCGCACGTCCCGCGTCGCCGCTTCCAGCGCGGTGTAGTTCAGATCGCATTCCGGATCGGGATCCGTCAAGTTGATCGTGGGCGGGATCACCCCCTCGCGGATCGACTTGATGCAAGCGATCGCCTCGATCGCGCCCGCCGCCCCCATCAGATGCCCTGTCATCGACTTCGTCGACGAGATCGGCACGTCCTGCGCGCTCTCGCCGAACACCCGCTTGATCGCCTTCGTCTCCGTGCCGTCGTTGGCCGGCGTCGAGGTACCGTGCGCGTTGATGTAGTCCACCTCCTCCGCCTCCAGCTCCGCGTTCGTCAGCGCCGCCTGCATCGCCCGGGCGCCGCCGTCGCCGTCCGCGATCGGCTGGGTCAGGTGGTAGGCGTCCGCTACGGCCCCGTAGCCCGCCAGCTCGCACAGGATGGGCGCTCCCCGCTCCAGCGCGTGCTTGGCGAGTTCCAAGATGAGCACTCCGGCGCCCTCGCCCATCACGAAGCCGTCCCGCCCGCGGTCGAACGGCCGGGACGCCTCCTCCGGCGCGTCGTTCCGTACCGACAGCGCCCGCGCGGCCGCGAATCCCGCCACGCTCATCTCACAGATCGGCGCTTCCGCGCCGCCTGCCACAATCCAGTCGGCGTCGCCCTCGCGGAGCAGCTTGGCCGCGATCCCGATCGCATCCGCCGCACTGGAGCAGGCCGACGTTGGCGCGATGTTGGGGCCCCGCGCGCCCAGCTCAATGCTCACCTGCCCGCTCGCCATGTTGGGCAGCATCATCGGTACCACGAAGGGACTGATCCGGTTGGGGCCGCGCTCGTGGAGGACGTCGAATTGGGCGTTCAGCGTCGTGATCCCGCCGATCCCGGTCCCGATCATCGTGCCCACCCGCTCGCAGTTCGCCTCCGTAATGAAATCGCCCGCCGAGCGCACCGCCTCTGCGGCCGCGACCACGGCGAACTGACTGAAGCGATCCATGCGCCGCGACGCCTTGCGCTCGATGTAATCCGTCGGTTCGAACCCGGTCGCTTCGCCCGCGATGCGGACCGTCAGCTGATCCGCGTCGAACAGCGAGATCGGCCCGATCCCGCTTCGCCCCGCCACCAAGCCCTCCCAGTAGTCGTCGACGTTCAGCCCCACGGGCGTGACCGCGCCCATCCCCGTCACGACCACCCGTGCGCCGTTCTCGTCGCTCATTGCCAGCCGCCGGTCATCGCCAGCTCCCCCTCATCGACAAGTCGCCGCTCATCGTGGCGCCCCTCCGGGGATGCCTGATGACCGTTTCAGTGCTGTCAGGTGAACGAATCGCGAAGAGTATATCACCGCGATTCGCGGACTTATGGTGTCTCCCCGGGCGATCCACCGCCCTCCGATCCGGGCAAGCCGGGCAGGCCGCCCCCGCCCCCAGAGAGGCCACTCTCCGGCCCCGGCGGCCCCCCCGCTCCCATCGCTTGCCCCAGATCCATGCCCCCGCCCCCACCCATCCCGCCACCACCGAGCCCACCCATCAGGCCGCCGCCCGATCCCCCGCTGGCCGGCTCTTCGCCCGCCAGCGACCGCCCCGCCAACGACACATGCTCCAGGATGTCCCGTGCCGTCGTCCCTGCGGTACCCACGCTGCGCGCGGCGCGCTCGCCCGCACTGCCATGCAGGTAGACCCCCAGCGTCGCCGCCTCGAACGGATCGAGGCCTTGGGCCAGCAAGCCGCCGATCGCCCCCGCCAACACATCGCCGGAGCCTGCCGTGGCCAGCGCCGCGTTGGCGATCGCGCTCACGCTCGCCCGACCGTCGGGCGCCGCCACGATCGTGTTCGCCCCCTTCAGCACCACGTGCCCGTCCCACGCCGCCGCCCGGCCCAGCGCGATGCCCAGGCGGTCGGCCTGGACCGCGCCGGACTCCGTCTCGATCAAGCGAGCCATCTCGCCGGCATGCGGCGTCAGCACGAACGGCGTCCCGATCTCGCCCCACACCGCCTCGCCGGAGAGTGCGTTCAGGCCGTCAGCGTCGATCACCAGCCCCCGCGTCGACGCCATCCGTTCGTCCTGCACGATGCTGCGCACGAACGTGGCCGTCGCGGCCGCCTGCCCCAAGCCGCAGCCGATCACCACCGCGTCGTAGTCCGCCAACGACGCCCGCAGCGCGTCTGCCGCGTCGCCCCCCAGGATGTCCGGCCCATCGTGCTCCGGCAGCGGGTGAAACGTCACCTCTGGCATCGCCGCCACCAAGCTGGGAATCAGCGATTCGGCCGTCGCCAGCGCCACCAACCCCGCCCCCACCTTGTACGCCGCCGACGCCGCCAGGATCGCCGCCCCCGGATAGCGCGCCGAACCCGCGATCACCAGCACCTTGCCGAACGATCCCTTGTGCGCGTCCGCCGGCCGACGCGGCAGCAACCGCTTCGCGTCCCGCCGCTCCACCAGCTCGATCGCCATCCCCTCGTCCAGGCCTGGCGGGATTCCGATCTCCACCGTCTGCACGTCCCCGGAGAGCCCCGCTCCCGGCTGGGTGTAGAGCCCCACCTTGGGGTATTGAAAAGTCACGGTCTCGTCCGGCGCCACCGTGAGCGGATCGGCGGCGCCCGAATCCCCGTCCACACCGGTCGGCACATCCACCGCGATCAGCTTCGGCTTCAAACCACGCTCGCGGGCCGCGGCCAACCTTCCCATCACCTCCGCCAGATCGCCCGCGATCGGGCGCGCCTGCCCCGTCCCCAGCAGCGCGTCGATGATCAGCTCTGCCCCTTGCAACAGCGACTCCAGCGCCTCGAACCCGTCGTCTTCCGGGACCGACCCGCAGGGGATCCCCGCCTCCAGGGTCGTTTGCCATTGCGCGTCGTCCCGCGCGGTCAGGGCGTAACAGCGCACCGCCGCGCCCCACTCCGCCAGATGCCGTGCCGCCACCAGTCCGTCGCCGCCGTTGTTGCCCGGTCCCACCAGCACCACGATGCGGCGTTCCTCCAGATGGCCCAGCTGCATCCACGCCTCTTGGGCCACGTTCAGGCCCGCGTTCGCCATCAGCTCATCCAGACCGACCCCCGCCTCCACGGCGCGCTCTTCCAAGACTCGCATCTGCGCGCTGGTCACCAGTTTCATGAGCGCCCTTTCTCGTTCAAGTGGTTAACCCCTGTTCGTTAGCCATTGTCACGCGTGCCTGTCCCCGCGCCCGCCTGCCAGCGTCGCCAGCGACGGACCACCCACCACCATCGCGCAGCCCAGCTCCCGCTCGTGGCTCAGGCTGATCTCGATCGCGTCCAGGCCGATCGCGTGTGCCCGGGTCTCCGCGCGGCCGTGCAGCAGCACCACAGGCTTGCCGCGCGCGTTGGCCAGAATCTCGATCTCGCGCCAGGAGATGCCCCGCACGCCGGTCCCCAGCGCCTTCATCATCGCTTCCTTGCCCGCGAAGCGCACCGCTAGCTCCGACACCCGTCCGCGGCAGTAATCGACCTCGCGCTCCGTGAAACAGCGACGCAAGAAGCGATCGCCGTGCCGCTCCAGCACCCGCTCGAAACGGGCGATCTCGATCAGGTCAATGCCGCTGAAATAGGGGCCCATAGCCGGCGGAGTTTACCACGCTCCCCCCGCCGCGCTCGTTCCCCGCGCCAAGTGCCGCGCGATGTTGTGACTGCCCCACCTCGCCCATAGCATCGAGTGATGGCCGCCGAGATCATCGATTGCAAGGCGATCGCCGCCACCATCAAGGGCGAGCTCACCAAACAGGTTGCCGCGATCGCGGAGGAAGGGCTCACGCCGCGCCTCGCCGTGATCGTCGCCGGGGACGACGCCGCCTCCGCCGCCTACGTCCGCGGCAAGCAGCGCGACAGCGCCGAGACGGGCATCGCCTCCGACCTCTGGCAGGTCCCGGGCGAAGGCGAGCCCGCGGCGATCGAGGCTGCCATCCGCGCCCACATCGAACGCCTGAACGCGGATCCGGCCGTCGATGGCATGATCCTTCAGCTCCCACTGCCGGAAGACGTCTACGAAGACACCTTGATCGAGACGATCGATCCTCGCAAGGACGTCGACGGGTTGCACCCCGAGAACGCGGGATTGCTGGTGCAGGGCGCCGCGCGCTACTTGCCCGCAACCCCACACGGCGTGCAGCAGATCCTGGTCCGCAGCGGCAACGACCCTGGGGGCAAGCACGTCGTCATCGTGGGGCGTTCCCGGCTCGTCGGCCTGCCCCTGGCCAACATGCTGGTGCAGAAGCGCGCCGGCGCGAACGCCACTGTCACCCTCTGCCATACCAGCACTCCCGACCTGGCCGGCTACACCCGGGCCGCCGACATTCTCGTCGCCGCGGCAGGCGTGCCCGGGCTCATCACCGCCGACATGGTTCGTCCCGGCGCCGTCGTGATCGATGTCGGCATCAGCCGCGTCGACGATCCCTCTCGCAAACGCGGCTACCGTCTCGCCGGTGACGTCGACTTCGAAGCGGTCGCGCAGGTCGCGCGCGCCATCACCCCCGTGCCCGGCGGCGTGGGCCTGATGACCCGAGCCATGCTCTTGACCAACGTCGTGCGCGCCGCAAGGCAGTTCCGCGGGCGCTGACGCAGGTGAGGCGGCTCCCTACACTGAGGGGGCGGGATGGAGTGTCCACTGTGGCCGAGATCCACGACGGGCTTGAGCAATTGCAACGGCAGGTCGCCGACGTGCTGGAGCGTCTTTGACCTGACCCAGCTCGAGCGCGAGGTCGCAGACCTCGAGCGCCGTTCGACCGCACCCGGATTTTGGGACGACTCCAACGCGGCTCGCTCCCACATGCAGCGACTGGCGACCCGCAAAGGCACGGTCGACACCTGGCGCGGTCTGGAGCGCCGCGTGGCCGACGCCTTGGAGCTGCTCCAACTCGCGGAGGATGAGGACGACACCAGCGTCTCCGCGGAGGTCGCCGCCGACTTCGCAGTGATCCGCGCGACGTTCGACCAAGAGGAGTTCGAACTCTCCTTCGCCGGAGAGTACGACGACCGCAACGCCATCATGCAGCTCTTCGCGGGCGCAGGCGGGATCGATTCCCAGGACTGGGCGGAGATGCTGGAGCGCATGTACCTGCGCTGGGGGGAGCGCCGCGGTTTCAAGGCCACCATCGTCGATCGCACCTCGGGCGAAGAAGCGGGGATCAAGAACTCCACCATCGAGTTCGAAGGGCCGCATGCGTACGGCTGGCTGCACGGCGAGCGTGGCGTCCACCGCCTGGTTCGCCTCTCCCCCTACGACGGCCAGCACAACCGCCACACCTCGTTCGCCCTGGTCGAGATCATGCCCGAGGTCGAATCCGAGGCCGAGGTGGAGATCGACCCCGACGACCTTCGCATCGATGTCTTCCGCGCCAGCGGGCACGGCGGCCAGAACGTGCAGAAGAACAGCACCGCGATCCGTATCACCCACCGCCCCAGCGGCGTCGTCGTCGCCTGCCAGAACGAACGCTCACTGCATCGCAACCGAGAGAGCGCCATGCGCGTGCTCGAATCCCGTCTCCTCCAGCTCGAGGTGCAGCGCCTGGAAGAAGAGCGCGCCAAACTGCGCGGCGAACCGATCGAGGCGGGCTGGGGCAACCAGATCCGTTCCTACGTGCTCCATCCTTATAAGATGATCAAAGACCTTCGCACCGGGCAGGAAACGTCCGACCCGGAGAGCGTGCTCGACGGAGATCTCGATGCCTTCCTCAAGGCGTATCTCAAGATGCAGATCGGCCAGCCCGGCGTCGAATCTGCCGCGACCTAGCGCAGCGACACGGAGGACCATGGTGCGAGCGAGGATCCTGCCCACGAGCCTGCCGCTAAGGGCGCCGGCCCGGACAGTGCCGACGGTGATCGCGCTGGCGCTGACCCTGATCGCGTTGGCCCTCTCGGGCCTCCTCGGCCCCGGCCTGCGCGCTCAGTCCGCGCCCTCCGTCGTCAGCACCACGCAGCTCCTCAACCTCGATGCGGGCGAGGTCGCGTTCGACGCCCTGCTCGACCGCGGTGACCTCGTCGAGTCGGCGATCCTCTTCTACCGCGTCCTCCCCCAGGGCGCGATCACTCGCCTGACGGCAGAAGTTTCCGGCGGCGAGGTCGCGCGCCTCTCCGCCAAGGTTCCCGTCAACCGCGCTCAGATCTGGATCCCCGCCGGCTCCGACATCGAGTGGTTCTGGGAGCTCACCACCTCCGATGGCGATGTGATCGAAACCAACCCGCAGCTCTGGCGTTACGAAGACCCCCGTTTCACCTGGATCGAGATTGGGGACGAGCACCTCTCCCTTTGGTACTACGGCGACAATGAGGCGACGGCGCAGCGCCTCCACCGGGAGGGCTCGGCCGTTATCGCGGAGATCAGCGAGCTGCTCAAGATCACCCTCGATTTCAAGGCCCGCATCTACATGTGGGCCAACCCCGAGGATGGCGGCGTCTTTGAGCAACGCGAGAGTGAGTCCTTTGAGCAACAGGTCATCACCGGCGGTACCCGCGTCCTGGCCGATCTCGTCCACATCTACCAGCCCACCACCTGGGTCACGCGCCACGAGTTGACGCACATCCTCACCAAGGTGGCGGGCGAGGGTGGCATCGGCCAGCTTCCCTCCTGGCTCGACGAGGGCCTCGCCACCTACTCCGAGGAAGACTGGCGAGCCCGCCGTGGCGCGGCCTTGAACTTCGCCATCGATACGGACCAACTCTTCACCGTCCGCACGATGGCCTCGCTGACCAACTCGCCCGGCCGCATCGATATCTTCTACGGACAGGCCGGCGACATCGTCACCTTCCTCGTCAACGACTTCGGCGAGGACAAGCTGGCCGACCTCTTCGCCGTCTTCAAGGCGGGCAGCACCGTCGATAACGCCCTGGAAACCGTGTACGGCTTCGATCGCGACGGCTTGACCGACGCCTACCGCGAAACTCTCGGCCTGGAGCCGATCGGCGATCTCGAAGACCGCTCCACCGTGATCGAGGATGGGCCGGCCCAGCTCGACGCCGCGGAGCAGGCCAGCGAGGAGGCCGCCCCCGCTGGCGCCGCCACCGACAGCGCCCCCGCCGACGACGAGTCGGTGGAGACCATCGCCGACACTGGCCCCCGCACCCAGGAACAGATCGACGCCCGCCGCGATGAGATCGAGCGACGTTTGGCGACCCGGCGTCTGGGTCCCGTGTTCAGCAGCGGCGGCGACTTCCCCTGGGAGGGCGTCGCGACTGGCGTTGGCGCGGGCACGCTCCTGGTCAGCGTGGTCTTGCTCTCGATTTTGCTGAGTGGCGGGCGGGCCGGGCCCGTCCCGGAGGGGAGCGCCTCGGCCACGTTCCGGCCGCCTCCGCAACCTGCCCCGATCTTGCCTCCGCCCTCGACGACAGCATCGACGACGGACGCGCCCACTTCCCCGCTTCCGGCCGACGACGATGCACAGTGGTCCGGCTGGCGTCGATCAGACGACGACTAGAACCGGCCGCGATCAGCGCTTCGAACCTCTAGCGGTTCGGGACGACCAGCCCGCTCTCCGTGCGGCGCATGCCCGGCGGCGTCGCGGCCTGCGGGCCTCCCCCGCGTCGGCCTCCGCCCCTTGGACCAGGCCCCCGACGTCCCGGACCGCGACGTCCCGGCCCCGGCGGGCCCGGCGGACCCTGACCAGGCGGCGGTGGTGGCTGCGGGGGAGCCCAGGGCCGGGCTGACCCGTCGGCCACCTGCGGCGGCTGCAGCGAGGCCCGGTCCGGGTGTGCCTCCAGGTCGTAGAGGAAGCGCACCAGCTCTTCGATCGACGCGACCCCGGCGAACCCGTGCCGGTCACCCACCACCGTCGCCGGCACGTGATCGAGTCCCAACTGCACGCCCAGATCGGGGAACTCGTCCAGGTTGTAGACCGTGACCTCCAGTTTGTTCGAGAGCAGCGCGAGCGCGGTGGTGAGCAGCGCGGCGTCCCCCGTCGCAGGGTCCATCATCGATCCGACGACCCGCAGATGCGTCTTCTTGCGCAACTTCTTCAGCGTCGATTTGACCTTGGCGGGCGGGTCCGGTGGATCGCCCGCGCAAAGCCGGATCGTCTGCACCAGCAGCGCCATCAGCACCCCGCCGGGCATGCCGATGATGCGCACCGGCCGGTTGATTTCGCCCCGGATCAGGATCCCCGGCACCCGCTCGATCTGATGCTTCGCGGCCAGCTCTTTGCTCTCGGAGAACTCGTGCACTGTGAGTTCGATCTGCTCCGACAGCCCCGCGATCTCCTCCAGCAACGCCTTGGTCGGCGCGCAGCTCGGACAGGGGCGGCGACCGGGGATCTGGACACTGGACTCGGTCTGATGGAAGTACTCCAGCTTGACCTTGCCCGGCAGGTCTGCCAGTTGCTGCGCCAACAGCTCCCTCTCCTTCGAGGGCATCTGGTCCTGTGGGCGTGGGGGCCGGTCTGGGCTGGTGGTCACGAAGGTTGCTCCCGCTCTCGCTCGTGCGTCCGCAATGTACCCAGCCGCACCCTTCAGGAAAAGCTAGCCGTCGTCGCCGCGCAACGACCACCAGGTCAGCCCCAGCCGTTGCAGCGCCGTGACGTTGGTCAGCACCGCCAGGATCCAGAGCACCGCCACCACTTCATTGGCGAACAGCCCGATTGCGAGGATCAGCACCCGCTCGAAGCGCGTCCCGAACCCTTCCCGGATACGAACGCCGTACTCGCCCGCCTTGGAGCGGGTGTACGAGACGAGCATGGAGCCGCTGATCGTCACGGCGATCAGGATGATCGCTTCGCGGTCGAAGTGCTCGCTTGCGCTGAACCAGACCAGCAGAGCGAGCAGCATCGCGAACTCGGCCAGGCGGTCGCTGACCGCGTCCAGGATCGCGCCGAAGGTGGTGTCTTGCCCCGTCGCCCGCGCGACCGCGCCGTCCAGCAGATCGAATGCGCCCGCGGCCAGCATCACCAGTCCGGCCTGCCAGAACTCGCCGTAGGCCGCCAGCGTGGCCGCCCCGGCGCTGCCCAGCAGCCCGATGATCGTCAGCAGGTTGGGCGAGATCCCCAAGCGCCCGAGCGTCTCGCCGAGCCGGCGCGAGAATTCTTCAGGCAGGGCACGGGGGAGCAGGGACACGGCGACTGTCTCCAGAGTCCGCCGCCATAGCGGCGTCACCCCCGCCGACCCTGCACCGTTCGATGGTACAGGTCCAGGTGGCGGCGGCCCACCGCGGCCACATCAAACTCGCGCACGCGATCCCGCCCCGCGCGCCGCAGGCCGTCGGCCAGCGGTCCGTCCTCCAGCACTCGCGCGAGACCCTTCGCGAGCGCCCCAACGTCGTTGGTCGGGACGAGCACGGCCTCGCGCTCAGCCTTCACGATGTCGGTGTAGCCGTCGATCTCCGTCGCCACGATCGGCGTGGAGGCCGCCATTGCCTCCGCCAACACGATGCCGAACGACTCCCCGCCAGTCGCGGGCGAGCAGAACAGGTCCGCGTGTTGGTAGTACGCGGGCAATGCCGCCTGCTCCACCTGGTCCACGAAAGTTACGGCGCTCGCCAGCGGTCCCCGGCCCACGCGGGACCTGAGCCCCTGCATGGGCTTGTCGATCCGTCCCGCGACG
>JAPUIR010000099.1 GCA_027296805.1 Chloroflexota bacterium
ACCAGATCTGGTCGCAAGAGCAAACCCTCAAAGAGCCCAGCAGCGACCGTGAGCGCCTTTGGCTGGTGATCGATTCGATCCTGGAGCGCGCCCAATACACCGGCCCCGTCGTGGGGCTCTCCATTGAAATCCTGGAACTCTCGCGCGAGAGCGGCAAACAGACCGTGCTCTTTCCCGGCAAGATCCGCCATCGTGAGCGGCTGGACGAGATGGTCCGGCAGTTGAAAACGCGCTACGGCGTCTCACCCATGAAACGACTTGTGGAGGTAGAACCATGGAGCCGCATCCCCGAACGTCGCCACGCCCTGATGGACTACGACCCGTAAACAGCCCCCGCCCCGTGGAGGTCGAAACCGTGGACGCCCAGCCACAGCAGATCCGCTTCCACGACCGCGGGGCCGCTGGTCCCCTTCACGCCGTCGACCAGATCGACGAGGTCTGGCGCGTCGTCGACGAGTGGTGGCGCCCCACCCCCATCGAACGCACCTACTACCGCCTCACCTTGGACGACGATCGTCTGGTCACCCTCTTCCACGACACCGTCGCGGACCGCTGGTTCCTCCAGCGCTACTAGGAGACGAAAAATGGTCTGGCAAGATCGCGCGACCCAGCTCACCCAGGTCGATCACGACTCTCCTCGCTCCCTCGCGGCCCGCGAACCGCTGCCCCACCTGGATCCGGTCGGCCTGGAAGAGACCCCCTACGTGGAGTTGCATCTCCATTCTTGCTTCTCCTTGCTCAACGGCGCCTCACACGTGGAAGAGCTAGCGCAGGCCGCCCAAGAGCTGGGCTATCGCGCCGTCGCGTTGACCGACGACGACGGCTTCTACGGCTCGATGGAATTTGCCCAGGAGCTCAAACTGCGTGGCATCCGCCCTATCACCGGCGTCGAGCTGACCGTCGCCGAATACGACGACCCCGCCGCGCCGCGCTCCCATCTCACCCTGCTCGCCGAAACGCGCGAGGGCTACGCCCACCTCTGCCGCCTGATCAGCTACGCCCACGGACTGCTGCTGGACGACCCAGAGGCCAAGGACGCCCGGCGCAAGGATCCCTGGATCGCCTGGGACACCCTGCCTGAGTACGCAGCTGGAATCATCGTGCTCAGCGGCTGCCGCCGGGGGCGTGTCCCCACCCTCGTCGCCGCGAACCAGCTCCCAGAAGCGTGCCGCGTCCTGCGTCAGCTCGCGTCCTGGTTCGGTGCGGACAGCGTCTTCGTGGAATTACAGGACAACATGGTCCACGGCGATCTCGCCCGCAACCGGGCGCTCGTCGCACTGGCCGCGCAAGCCGGCCTGGAGGTCGTGGGCACCGGCAACGTGCACTATCACATCCGATCCCGCCACCGCCTGCAGGATGTCATGGCCGCCACGCGCCATCGCAAGACGCTGGAGGAGTCGCATCGCGAACGGCTCCCCAACGACGAGTACTTCCTGCAATCCCCCCAGACACAGGCGCAGCGCTTCGCGGCGTATCACCCACAGGCCGCGCGCAACAGCGTCCGCATCGCCCAGCGATGTCGCTTCGACATCACCGAAGACCTGGGCTATCGCTTGCCCTCACCCCAGCTCGACGACGGCCAGTCCACAGACGAACGTCTGCGCGAAATCTGTGCACAGGCCATCCGCGACAAGTACACCGCGCTCGAGCGCCCCAAGGCGCTGGAACGCCTGGAGACCGAGCTCGCGCTCATCAGCAAGCACAACCTGTCGGGCTTCTTCCTCATCTATCACGAAGTCTTCGAACTGGCGGAGATCGTGGCCCGTGAGGTGCGGGGCGAGGATTCCGCCCGGGGACGTGCCAAGCTGCCGGTGGGCCGCGGGCGGGGATCTTCGGTCTCGTCGATCGTCTGCTACTTGATCGGCCTCTCGCATATCGACCCCGTCCCCAACAACCTCTTCCTGGGCCGTTTCCTCAACGAGGATCTCCACACCCTGCCCGATATCGATCTGGACTTCCCGCGCGACATCCGCGAGCGCTTGATCGAGCGGGTCTACGACCACTGGGGCAAGGAACACGCCGCCCTCGTCTCCACCTTCCCCACCTACCGGCTGCGCAGCGCCGTGCGCGACGTAGGCAAGGCCCTGGGCTTGCCCCTCAGCGAGCTGAGCCGCCTCTCCCGGCTCGGCACCCCCTATCACTCCGCCGAGGACCTGCGCGCGGAGTTCCAGCGCTACCCCGAGTTCGCCGCTCGCGCCGACGCTCCCGGCTGGCGCGACCTGATCGAACTCGTGCCCCAGCTCAGCCGCATGCCCCGCCACATCTCCGAGCACCCGGGCGGCATGGTGATCGCCTCCGAACCGCTGGTCGATTGCGTCCCCTGCCAGCCCGCGGCTTGGGAGGGGCGCTACGTCTGTCAGTGGGACAAGGACAGCATCGATGACGCGCGCATGGTCAAGATCGATTTCCTGGCGCTGGGCATGCTCTCCGCCGTCGAAGAGTCGATCGAGCTGATCGCGCAAGAGCAGGGGCGCGAAATCAACCTCTCCCGCATCGACTTCCAGGACCAGGCCGTCTTCGACGACATCTGCGAAGGCGACACCGTGGGCGTTTTCCAGATCGAATCACGGGCCCAGATCGCCATGCTCCCCCGCTCGCAGCCGCGCACCTTGGAGGATCTCGCCGTCCAGGTTGCCATCGTGCGCCCGGGGCCGATCGTGGGAGGCGCCGTCAACCCCTACGTCACCCGACGCATGAAGCAGCGCGAGAACCCCAACTACGTCGTGGAGATGCCCCACCCCGACTTGCGGGAGGCGCTGGGCGAAACCTTGGGGGTCGTCATCTTTCAGGAGCAGGTGCTGCAGGTCGCCGAGATCATGGGCAACTTCAGCGCCGGGGAGGCCGAAGCCTTTCGTCGCGCCATGAGCCGCAAGCGCTCCGAGCAGATCATGGAGTCGTATCGCGAGAAGTTCATGGCGGGCGCGCGCGCCAATCACGTCCATGCCGCCGTCGCCACCAAGATGTTCGAGAACCTCAAGGGCTTCGCCGAATTCGGCTTCCCCAAGAGCCACTCCGTGGCCTTCGGGCTACTGGCCTACCAGACCGCCTGGATGAAGCACTACTACCCGGTGGAGTTCTATTGCGCGCTGTTCAACAACCAGCCCATGGGCTTCTATCCCCCACACGTCCTCACCAACGACTCCCAACGCCACGGCGTCCAACTCGTCCGGCCCGACATCAACCGCAGTGCCACCACCTGCTCCGTAGAGCGCGCCGCGCAGCATCAGGGCGAACATGGCGCCGTCCGCGTCGGTCTGGGCTACGTGCGGCACGTCGGCGAAGCCGGCGCGGCGACCATCGCCCGCGAGCGCGAGCGCGCCGGCGACTTTCTCTCACTGTTCGACTTCGTACAGCGGACCGGCCTGGCCCGGCGCGCGACGGAGAGCTTGCTGCGCGTGGGCGCCTTGGATCTCTTCGGCCTCAATCGACGGGAGCTGATCTGGCAACTCGGCCTCTTCGGTGGCATGGAGCGCGCCACCCTGCGCGTGCCCAAACAGCGCCAATTGCAACTCCAGCTCTCCACGCAACAAGACGCCGTCTCCTTGCCGGACTTCACCCCCTACCAACGCATGGCCGCCGACTACGAACTGCTCAGCCTCTCGCCGGACTCGCACCCCATGACCTTCCTCCGTCCCGCACTCGGCGAAGGCGTCGTCTCTTCCCTGCATCTGCGTTCGCTCCCAGCCACGACGCCCATCACGATCGCGGGGATGGTCGTCTGTCGCCAGCGCCCACAGACCGCCCGTGGCATCGTCTTCCTGCTCCTGGAGGACGAGTTCGGCATGGTCAACGTGGTCGTCAATCAGCAGCTCGACAACGAACAGGCGGCGCTCGTCCGTACTTCGATGTTCCTGGAGGTCGATGGGGTCCTGGAGAAGCGGGCGGGCGAGCAGCGCACCATCGTCGCTCAGCGACTGCGCGAAATCGTCCCCGCCGAAGCCCTGCTCGCCCCAGAAGGCAAGAGCTGGGCCTAGCCGCACCCGCAGCCGCCGCCCACAGCAGTCTCGCCTACACTGCGGGCGGAGCGCGCCATGTCCCATCTCTCCCCCGCCGCCACCGTCGACGAGGTGCTGGAGCCGCTACAGCGCGATGGCTACGCCATCGTCGATCACTTCCTCAGCCCGGCCGAGGCGGCCGCCAAGCGCGCCGACCTCGTCTCCCTCCTGGAGCAGACCCCCACCGGCCGCAACGACTTCGAGGGCTTCCACACACAGCGCATCTACGCGCTCTTCGCCAAGACCCGCGCCTTCGATGAACTCGCCACCCATCCGCTCGTCCTCGGCGTCCTCGATCGGATACTCGGCAGCTACCAGTTCAGCGCACCGCAGGGCATCCAGATCGGCCCCGGGGAGACGCGCCAAGATCTCCATCGCGACGACGGCCCCTATCCCGTTCCCCGCCCCCGTCCCGAGTTGGTGGTCAACACGATGTGGGCCCTGGACGACTTCAGCGCCGAAAACGGTGCGACCCACGTCGTGCCGGGCAGCCATCGTTGGATCGACCAGGTCCCCCAGAGCGACACCCCCACCGAACAGGCCATCATGCCGGCGGGATCGGTCATGTTCTTCGTCGGCAGCGTCTTCCACGCGGGTGGCGCCAACCGGACCGACTCCCCGCGCCTCGGCGTGATCCTGGAGTACTGCGCGGGCTGGCTGCGACAGCAGGAGAACCAGTACCTCGCCGTCCCCAAGGAGACCGCCCGCGAACTGCCCCAACGCATGCAGGAGCTCCTCGGCTATGGCATGCACAACGAGTTCCTGGGCCAAGTAGACGCACGTCATCCCAGCAAATGGCTGCGGAGCTAACCGTGCCGCAGCCCCTCGACCGCGACGCCCTCCTCGCAGCCCTCCGATCGGACGGAGACCGGGTCGCCGATGTCCTCGCCGCACTGCCCGCCGACGCCCTCGAACGGGGCGCATACGAACAGGGCTGGACCGTGAAAGATATCGCCGCCCATCTCGCCTCGATCGAGTGGACCTATCCCCGCCTGATCCGGATCGCCGAGGCGGCGGATCAAGGCACGGAATCGAGCAGCGGGAATGCGTCGTCCAGAGGCTCGAACCCCCAGATGGACGACTACAACGCCCGGCAGGTGGCGAAGCGTCGCGAGACACCGCTGCCGCAGCTCATCGAGGAGTTTCGCTCCAATCGGGCAGCGCTCATCGACGCGGTCGAGGGGACGTCCGCCGAACTCTTAGAGCGCGAGATTCAGTCCTTCGGCGGGGTGCGCGGCAGCCTGCTCCAGGTCATGTGGTCCGTCGCCGTGGAGCACGTCCGCACCCACCTCGACGACCTCCAAAGCGCCTAGCCGCTCGCTAAACAAACCTCGCCCGCATCGAAGCCGTACGTTTAACGATGAGGTTGCGACTGGCTGGCCTGCCGACACTGCTGGTGTTCGCGACGATTGCAACCGCCGCGCTCTTGCTGGCGGCCGCCTGCGGCAGCGACCCGCCGCTTGCACAGGAGGAGCCCGCCCCACCCGTGCAAGGCCCCGGGATCGGGCGCGGTCTGCTGGCCGGCATCGACACCTCGCTCCGCTCTGTCGACTTAGGCGATATTCACTTCGACCTCTTCAACGGCTTGAGTATCTCCCTCGCGGAGGCCGACGAAGCGACCATCTTGCGCCTCGTCGACGCGATCATCCCTCTCGATGCCGCACCGGAACTCCTCTCCCGCGAGGAGCAGCTGCGGATCGGCGCCGTCCGCTACGACGCGCCGGACGCCATCGACTTCGTCGCACCGGACGACCTCGTGCTGGGCTACGTGGCGAACGACGGCCGGCCCTACGCCTTCCCCATCGGTATCCTCAACTTCCACGAAATCGTCAACGATACGCTGGCGGGACGCGCGATCGTCGTGACCTACTGTCCGCTCTGTCGCAGCGGCGTTATCTACGACCGGGTCCTCGACGGTCGGCTGCTGACCTTCGGCAACACCAGCGCGCTCTACCAAAGCGACCTGGTCATGTTCGATCGCCAGACCAACAGCTATTGGCCGCAGACCGGCGGGGAGGCCGTGGTGGGTGTGCTGACCGGGGCCCGCCTTACCGTCCTGCCCTCGTCCATGACCACGTACGACGCCTGGCTCCGCGTCCACCCGGACACTCTCGTGCTCAGCAGCGCGACCGGCCTCGACCGCTCGTATGCGAGCGATCCCTTCCGTAGTTACGTCACCTCGGTGAACGCGGGCCGTGTGCCGTTCCCGGTCAGCTCCGAATTCCTCAACGACGACCGTTTACCCTCCGGCGATCTCGTCCTCGTCGTCGACGATGGAGAACGCGCGCACGCGTATCCACTGAACCAATTGGGCGACGCCGCCCTGCATGACACCTGGCTTGGCGAAGCGCTTGTCGTGTTCGCCACGAGCGCGGGTCCCGCGGGCAACGTTTTCCGGGCCAGCCTCGACGGCCAGACCCTACGCTTCGAATTCGACACGGCCTCCCGGCTCTACATCGACACCGCCACCCGCAGCTCGTGGGACCTGGCGGGGCGCGCCGTCGACGGTGCACTGGCCGGGGCGCAGCTGGAGCAAGTCCCCAGCCGCACCACCTTCTGGTTCTCGATCCTGGCCTCGTTCAGCGAGGTCGAGCTGATCGGCACGTCCTAGCGCTCGCCCAGTCGTAGGCTGGCTGCAAACGAGCAGCCGCGGAGGAGGGGGCGATGCCTCAGCAAAAACTGGCCCTGGTACTGGGTGGGGGCGGAAACTTGGGCGTCGTCCAGGTGGCGTTCATCGAGGCGTTGGCGGAGCGCGGCGTGCGGCCCGACCTGGTGGTGGGCACGAGCGTTGGTTCGCTCAACGCGGCCTATGTCGCGTTCCAGGATCCCAAGCGGAACCAGGAACCCTTGGGCGAGATCTGGGTGGGCCTCCGAGGGCAGCGGCTCCTCCATCGAAACGCCTTCCGCATCGTCCGCCGGCTCTTCCGCAACCGGCTCAGCCTCTACAGCGACCAGTTCGTCACGAACCTGGTCCGGGACCATCTCGACGCCGACGACTTCGCGAACGCCCGCATCCCCCTCCTGATCACCGCCACCAACCTCTCTTCAGGGGAGCCCGCCGTGCTCTCGGAGGGCTCCGTCCAGCAGGCGATTCTCGCCTCGACGGCCATCCCCGGCATCTTCCCGCCGGTGGAGATCGACGACGACTGGTACGTCGACGGTGGGGTGGCGTACGGCCTCGGGGTAGAGGCGGCCGTGGACCACGGAGCGACGTCGGTCCTGACGGTCGATCTCAGCAGCGGCATGGCCTATCGGCAGCCACGCGGACTCGTGGACGTGCTCGCCCGCTCCTATGCGATCATGGGCCAGCGCCGGACGACCTGCCTGCTGGAACACAGCGGGCTCGTCGCCAAGATCACTGTCTGGCGTCCCGGACTCACTGCCCCCCACGGGCCCGGCTCGTTCGACGATATGGAGCTCCTCCTCAGCCAGGCCCGAGAGCTGGCTGGACCGCTCATCGATCTGTCGCTCAACGACGACGGCACGTTCGCAGCGGGCGTCTACGAAGGGTCCGTGCGCAGACGCTAAGGGGTAACCGCCGGCGAAGGCTCGTCGCGCCACGCGCGTCGCAGAACCGGGCGGGCGGCGGCCACCATGATCAGCAACACGATGCCTTCCAACACGATCACCGTCAGCGTGGATTGGTCGCCCACGGCGGCGGACAGCGGTCCCACCTGCAGCGCCCCCAGCGGTCCGATGCCGATCGCCAACGACAACGTACCCAACACCCGGCCCCGCATCTCCGCGCTGGTCGTTTGCACCAGGATCGTTGTCTGCATCGTCGCGAAGGCGGAGAAGCCGAAGCCCGCCACGAACAGCACGAACAGCGCCAGCGGGTAGGCCTCCACGCGCGAGAAGGCGAGCGCGCCACAGAAGAAGAACAGCGTGCCGTAGGTATAGAGGCGCGGATAGATGGGCGGCGTCGCTCGGCTTGCGATCCAGATCGCGCCCAGCATCGCACCCAGCCCTTCGACCGCGCTGAGCAGGCCGACGCGCAGCGGGTCCGCACCCAGGACCTCCTTACCGATCACGGGAATCATGGTCTGGTAGGCCGGAAACACCATATTGAACAGCACCGTCACCATCAGCACCGAGACAAGCAGGTGACTGGCCCGCACGTAGCGCAAGCCGGCCACCAAGTCGCTCAGGGGTGAAGCGGCCTCGGCGCCGCGGGGACGGGGGACGTAGACCAGCGTCGCGGCCACCAGTGCGGCCGCCACGAACACCCCCGCCATCAGGAAGTACGCCCCCTCCGCCCCCACCGTGATTAAGAGCCCCCCACCAAGCGCTGGGCCGATCATGCGATTGAAGCTGTCGGTCGTCCAGTCTGTGCCGAAGGCGCGACCCAGCGCCTCCGCCGGTACGACGTCCGCGATCATCGCGCGGCGCACCGGAAACTCCGCCGCCCAAAACACCCCCGTCGCGAACACGAGCACCAGCAGCTGCCAATACTTGATCTCTTCGCTGGCGATCAAGACTGCCAGGACGAAGGCAACCAACGCGAGCAGGACCAGCGTCGCCACCCACAGATGCTTGCGATTGACCCGATCCGCCAGCGTGCCCACTGCCACACCGAACAGGAAGCGCGGCAGCATTCGCACCAGCAGCATGATCGCCACCTGAGCCGCGGAGTCCGTCATCTCGAACGTGAATACGCCCAGCACGAGGATATCGAGCCAGCGCATCATCGACGTAAGGATGCCGCCCGCCCAGATCCGCTGGAACTGGCGGTTGCGCAGCACAGACCGCGGATCAGCAGACGGCGTTTCAACCGTGGACATGGATGCCGAGTCTAGCTGGCGGGCGGGGACGGGCTAGGAGGCAGGGCCGGGGGGTGGCTGATCCAGGCCGAACACCGTCGTGTGCGGGTAGAAGTCGCGCCAGCCGAACCAGAACGAGTTCGTAGCCGTGAGGCGTTGCAGCACCGCGCCTGCGAGCGGCCCTCTCAGTGCACGCCCTGTCAGAGCGTCCCATACCGTCTCGGTCTCCCGATCGACGATCGAGTCAGGGTCGCCCACGAGGGGGGCAAACGTAAGGAGCTGGTCACCCAGACGACGGTGGTAGACCACCCCGGTCACGCCATCGTCGCCGAATACCACGGCCACCGGCGTCCGCTCGATCACATCGTTCACCACGCCGCCCTGGCCCACCTCCGGCAACGGATACGCGCGCGGCGTGCGCCCCAACACAATCCCCACGACAACGGCCTTGGTGGGCAGTCGATCGTCCTCCACGAAATCGCCCAAGACCCCAGCGTCTGCGTTGCGGTAGTACGAGGCGTAGCCGTCGTTGCGAGGATCGATGTCCAAGATCAGCGTGTCGGGGTGCAGCCGCTTCCAGGTCGCCCAGGTCGTCTGCAAACTGTCGACCACCGCCAGCGTCCGGCCCTTATTCGGCCCGGTGAGGCCCTCGCGCAGAATCTGGCTCCAAAGCGACCCGGTCTCGCGGTCGTACATCACCAGCACGTTCATGAGCAGCTTGCCGGAGACGCCGAACTCGACCACCTGGCCGTCCAGCGTGCGGTCGAAGACCAAACCCGTTAGGCACAAGGGACAGTACGTGACCGCCACCGGCCGCCCACCCACAACGTCGTTGACGATCTCGCGCGCGGCCAGAACCGGCAGTGGGTAGGCGCGCGCGTCGCCCTCCACCTCGATGCCGATGACCTGCGTCGAGGACGACCACTCGGCCTCGCCGGCTCGGATGAATTGGGGTTCGTCGATCGAAAGGATGGCGTCCTTCGGTAGAAGCGTGAACAACTCCACCTCGCGCGGATTGCCTGGATCGAGATTGGCCGCCGATGTCGGAGCCAGCCGGATGGAGTCGCCGAAGAAGCCGAAGCGCTGGCCGAAAAAGACGACGAAAGCCACGACGAGCGCCGCGAAGATCAACTGCGCCCACATCGATAGCACCGTCCCAGTGAGGATGCGAATAAGTGCCATCGCTACGCCTTCACGATCCAGGTCAGGATCGCGGCGATCAGCAGGGCGGACCCTGCCAGCAGCCAGAGCCGCCCCGCGCCGGGAGCGTCCGTCCCCACAAGCTCCTGCGCGCGCCAGCCGAAGCCGCGCGTGCGACCCAGGCGCATACCTCCGAACCCCAACGCGAGCCAGTACACCCCCACCACACCAAGAAACAGCGACACCCACTCAGCGCGAGCGAAGGTCTCCCCTGCCAGATCGACCAGGTCGCCTACGGACACGTCGCTCCCCACTCCTGATCAGCCACCCAGCCTTGAGGGAGATACGGCTACAGGGAGCGCCGAGATTCCGGTTCAGGAAACGGGGGCCGCGTACCAGACCTCGCCGTCCAGCATTCCGCCGCCCGTGACGGTCGAATAGGTAAGGTGCGGCAGCCCGGAGGCGTCCAAGGCCAAGCCGACGACCTGGAGCGCGGCACCCTCCGCCTCGGCAACGATTTGC